>NZ_JAYMSC010000008.1:0-285051 GCF_038900775.1 Paraburkholderia sp. JHI869 | reverse complement strand
TGATACTTTTGCTGCTCCCGACTTCATTCCGGAGAACAAGGTCAGGCCGCCACCGCATCAAGCGCCCACACTTATCGGCTGTAAATTTTTAAAGATCGATCGCGAAAGCGCCGTTAAACCATCGAACCACCCGGCGTTTTCTGCGTTGCTGCGTCAGCAGCAGAGAAACGAGATTATGAAGAATCTTTTTCGCTTCGTCAACTGCTTTTTTTCGCTTACCGCTTAAAAAGCTGTCGACTTCGCCAACCACCGGTTTCCGCGGCGGCCTTCGCTGCACCGACATCAGAGACATCGAACTGCGAAGGGGGCGAATCTTATCGCCTCGATCGCGAGTCCGCAAGCCCTTTCCTATCGACTCAATGAAAAAGAGGCGCGCTGCGCCTCTTCGCACCGAGCGGCATTAGCGCTCATGGCTTCGGGTTGGCCTTCGCCGGCGGCGGGTCGAACAGCGCCTTGCATGGCGGCGAGAGCTCGTCGTAATGCTGCTTCATGCACGCCGCGATCTTCTCCTTGTTCGGAATCGCGCTCGCGCAAAAGTGGAACGCATCGCCGCGGCACGCATGGTCCTGCTCGTCGCGCGATTCGCCGCTGCCCGCAATCGCAAACGCCAGGCCCATCAGTAACGCGCCCGCTTTCATCGTGCGATCGAACGGTTTGGTCATGGCGCTCTCCTCGTGATGAGTCGTCCGACGTGTCCCTGCAAGGGCTGTTCCCGGCACGCCGCTTGCACCGCTACCCTCACGTGCCACGATGAGGCGCTGCTCTCATGCAGCGAGACACTATGAAACCACCGATCATCCGGTTCCTTGCGCTTTGCTCGGCAATCGTCATACCGGGCGTGCCCCTGGCCGCTCGCGCGGACGATAGCGCAAGCCCCTGCGCAGCGCTAAAACGCATCGTCGCGGCTGCACCGCAGCATTTCGCCACATTGAGTCCTGACGACGGACGCGCCGTCGCGCAACCCTATGGCGACGACGCCCAGTGCGCGACGAACGACGCCAGTTACCAGTGCGTGTGGAGCGCACACGAAGCAGGCTCGGGAACGAACGCCCTGGAAGGAGTCGGCGCCGACATAGCCTCGTGCCTGCCCGACGCGACACACGACGTGAACTCACCGGGCCGTCAGCACTTCTACCTCGGGCAGCGCGGCGGCCGCACTGAAATCACGGCGCAGACCGTCGGCTCAACGCGGGTGAAGCTGAGCATTTCGCGTCAATAACCGGACTGACCGCCAATCCGCCATTCAGGTCGCTAAGGATCACGACCCCGCGCCGCCCGCAACCGCACGCCGCCGAGTCCCGCCCGCCGCAGCCTGCGCGGCTCCATGCCGGCGGCCGGTAAGCACGGTCTGCACGATCACCGCCGCGAGCAGGAACGCCCCGCTCGCGAGGTTCTGATAGTAGGGGCTCAGGGTGCCGACCTGATTGATCACGTTATCGATGACACCGAGCAGCAGCACGCCGGCCAGCGGTCCGGCCATCGTTCCCACGCCGCCCGTGAGCAACACGCCGCCGATCACGGCCGCGGCAATCGACTGCAATTCATATCCGGTCCCCGCGCCCGACAACCCCGAGTCCAGATGCGACGCCAGCAGCGCCCCCGAGAGACCGGCGAGCGCGCCGGACAATCCATAGGCGAGTATCTTCACGCGCTCCACGCGCACGCCCAGCATGCGCGCCGCCTCTTCGTTGCCGCCAATCGCGAAGATCGCCGCGCCGAAGCGCGTGTGATTGAGCAGCGCGCCGCCGAGCGCATAAACGATTACCAGCACCCAAATGAGATTGTTGACGCCAAACACCGAGCCATTGGCGATGCGCGCGAAGAACCCCGGATTGGCGATCAGCAGATCCTGGCTAGCGAGCACGAGCGCGAGCCCCTTCAGCCCGAGCAGCGCCGCGAGCGTGACGATGAACGGTGCCATGCGCGCGCGCGCGATCAGCACGCCGTTCACCAGGCCCACGACGAAACCCGCCGCCACCGGCGCGAGCATCGCTGCGCCCCACCCATAGGGCGCAGCATAGGCGGCCAGCACCGTGCCGAGTCCGACCATCGACCCGACGGAAAGATCGAAGCCGCCCAGGATGATGACGATGCTCTGCCCCACGGCGACGAGCCCGAGAAACGCGCCGTTCGAGGCGATGTCGGCGAGGTTCGCGGGGCGCAGGAAGTCGGGAAACACCATGCCCGCCACGAGCGCGACGACCACGAGCATGGCGATCGCCCCGCGCGACTGGACGAGCGCGATCACTTGCGCGCGCCGATTGGCACCGGGTGCGGCGGCGCTTTGTGCGTCCGCCGGTTTAGCCTTTTGCATCGCGTCAGCCTCCCGGGCGTTGCAGATAGAGCGCGACGACGATGAACACCGCCTTGAGAATCTGCGCGTAAGTGAAGCTGATGTTGTTCATGATGAAGCTCGCGTCGAGCACCTGCAGCAGCAGCACGCCGAACACCGCGCCGACGATCGAGATGCGCCCGCCCGAAAGCGGCGTGCCGCCGATGACCGAGGCCGCGATCGCATCGAGTTCGAAGTTCACGCCCACATAGTTGGGATCCGCAGCGCCAAGCCGCGACGACGCGAACACACCGGCGAGTCCGGCAAGCGTGCCGCTCACCGCATAGACGAGAAAGAGCGTGCGCCGCACGGGAATGCCCGCGAGGAACGCGGCGCCGCGGCTCGCGCCCACGAGAATCGCGTAGCGCCCGAAGGTCGTACGCCGCACCACGAACGCCACCACGACCGCGAGCGCAATCGCGATCAGCATGACGATGGGCAGCGGGCCGAGCGCGCCAGCGCCTAGCAGATCGAACGCGGGTGTGTCGGGCAGGTTCACGCGCGAGCCGCCCAGCAGCGCCTGTGCGAGCCCGCGCGCGGCGACCAGCAAGGCGAGGCTCGAGATCAGCGGATCGATGGCGAGCAGCGACACGAGGAGCCCGTTGCACAAGCCGGCTACGGCGCCCACCGCGACCGCGCCAACGAGCGCCGGACCCACGCCATACGGCAGGAACACCGCGATCGATGCGCTAGCGAGGGCCATCACCGATCCCACGGAGAGATCGATGCCGCGCGTCGCGATCGCGAGATTCTGGCCGAGCGCGATCAAGACGATTGGCGCCGCCTCGAACAGCAGGCTGCGCGCCGCAAAGGGATTCGAGAAACCCGGCGTGACGGCGAGATTGAACGCCACGAGCGCGGCGAGCGCGAAGTACACGCTGTGCTCGCGCAGCACGGTGCGCCAGGTCTGCGCGCGCGACGCGGCGCCAGACGCAGGCGCAACGGAGCGGCTCGAGGAATTCGAAGGATTCGAGGGGCTCAAGCTTGCCTCGTTCGATTCAAGGTTGGTCGCCATCGGAGCGGTTGTCGTGGATTGTGGCGGGTTGGGTGCGGCGTTGCTCACGCGGTGCCGCCGCCGTGATCTGCGCCGTTGTCAGCGTTGTTGCCATTGCTGGCACCGGCGCCGGCCAGCACGGCAAGCACGTCGTCGGGGTGCGCGCCCGCGGTTGGCATGCCGCCCTCGGTCGCGCCTTCGTTGAGCACGACGAGGCGGTCAGTGAGCGCAAGCAGTTCCTCCATCTCCGATGAAGTCACTACCACCGCAAGCCCCTCCTGCGCCAGTTCCTGCACGACGCGATGCACCTCGTCCTTCGCGCCGACGTCGATGCCGCGCGTGGGATCGTCGAGCAGCAGCACCGTTGGGCGCGTAGAGAGGCAGCGCGCGATCAGCGCCTTTTGCTGATTGCCGCCCGAGAGCGTCGTGATGAGCGCGCCGGGGCCGGCCGTCTTGATGCCAAGCCGCTCGATCGCCTCGCGCACCACTTGCGCTTCCTTCGCACGCGAGATGAAGCCGAAGCGCGAAATGCGCGGCAGCAGGCTCGCGACGATGTTCTCGCGCACCGAGAGACGCGGAAAAATACCTTCCGCGCGGCGGTCTTCGGAGAGGAAAGCGAGGCCGCGCCCGATCGAGCGCGCCGGGTTTGCATGCGTGAGCGCACGGCCCGCGATATCGACTTCGCCGCCATCGGCCTTCTGCGCGCCAAAGATCGTCTTGAACGTTTCCGTGCGGCCAGAGCCGAGCAGGCCCGCGAGCCCGACGATTTCCTTGCGGGCCACGCGCAGCGATACGTCGCGCACGCGGTTGCCCCATTGCAAATGATCGACAGCCAGCGCTGGCGTGGCGTTCGCGTCGGCATCGGCATCGGCGCTGCCCGAGCGTTCGGCCCACGCGTGCTCGCCCGCGCTTTCGCGGCCCAGCATGGCCGCGATCAATGCCGCGCGCGGCAGCTCCTCGGGCGTGCCCGTGCGCACCACCGCACCGTCGCGCATCACCGTGAAGCGATCGCACAGCCGGTAGCATTCGGAAAGCCGATGACTCACGAAGAGCAGCGCAATGCCCTCGGCACGCAGGCGATCGACGACTTCGAACAGCACGTCTACTTCTGCGCCGCTTAGCGCCGAAGTCGGCTCGTCGAGGATCAGCACGCGCGCGCCCAGCGAAACGCCGCGCGCAATCGCCACCATCTGCTGTGCGCCGAGCCCAAGCGTTCCGAGACGCGCGGCCGGGTCGACGGCGAGCCGGTAGCGCTGCACAATCTCGGCGGCGCGTTCGAGCATGCGCTTTCTGTCGATCAGGATGCCGAAGCGTTTCGGTTCGTGGCACAGGAAGATGTTGTCGGCCACGCTGCGCTCCGGTATCAGGTTGATTTCCTGATACACGGCGCACACGCCCGCGCCCTGCGCCGCGCGCGGACTGTCGAACGCGAGATCCGCGCCGTCGAGCGTGAGCGCGCCCGCATCGGGCTGATGAAACCCGGTGAGGACCTTGATCAGCGTGGACTTGCCCGCCCCGTTCTCGCCCACGAGGCCGTGCACCTCGCCCGCGCGCAGCGTGAGCGAGACGTCACGCAGCGCGCGCACCACGCCGAAGGTCTTCGAAACGCCGTGCGTTTCGAGCACGGCGCGCGGCGTTTTCATGGCGGAATCGGTGCGATTGGCGGGGGCGCTCGTCGTCATCGTGCGCTCGCCGCTCAGTAGACCTTGCCCTGCGCGAGCGACGGCTGCGCGTTGGTCCGGTCGAAGAGCGCGTCGTCCATGATCTGCTTTTGCGGCACCGGCTTGCCCGCGAGATAGTCTTCCAGCGACTTGAAGGCGAGCGGACCGAAGCGCGGGTTCGTCTCCACGTCGGCGGCGACGATGCCGTTCGAGATATCCGTGACGATCTCCTTCGTGCCATCGATCGAGACGATCTTCACGCCGTTGAGCTTGCCAGCCTGGCGCAGCGCCTTGATCGCGCCGACCGTCATCGTGTCGGCGTGGGTGTAGACGGCGTTGACGTCCGGGTGCGCGAGCAGGATCTGCTCCATCACCTTCTGCGCTTCGGTCGTCGACCAGTTCGCGGTTTGCGCCGCGATGATCTTCATGCCGGGATAGGGCTTGAGGCCGTTCGCAAAACCGTCCGTACGCTGGCTTTCCACCGTGTTGCCGTAGCCGCCCTGAATCTCGGCGATGATCGCCTTGCCGCCCGTAGCGTCGGCCAGCGCCTTCGCCGCGCGCTCGCCTTGCTTGTAGAAGTCGGAGCCGAGGAACGTGATGAAGTCGTCGCACACCGTGCCGGCCGTCTGCCGGTCGATCGTCACGACGGGAATGCCCTTCGCGCGCGCCTGGGCGAGCGCCGGTTGCAGGCCGGTGGAGTCGTTCGGCGCAATGATGAGCGCTTCAGCACCCTGGTTGATCATGCTTTCGATATCGGCGACCTGCTTGGCCTGATTGGCGTTCGCGTTCGTATAGAGGAGGCGTTTCACGCCCGCTTCCTTCGCCGCGGCGCGCACCGACGCGGTTTCGGTCGCGCGGAACGGATTCTGTTCATTCTCCGACTGCGAGAAGCCCACCACCATGTCGCTCAGCTTCTTGCCGCCCGGCTTGGGGTTCGTGCAGCTCTCGCTGGAATTCGACTGGACTTTCTGTGCGCTGTTGTCGGACTGCGCGTAAGCGCTCGCGGCGAACGCGCTCGCGAAACAAAGACCGGCGGCAATGAGGGCGGACTGGATTCGTTGATGACGCATGGCTGTCTCCTGTGTCGGCCAGAGCCCATGCCTTCGCACTGACTCCGGTCCGACGCAAAGCGATGAATGACATCGGCAGTGCGGGCCCTGGGCCCGACCGCGGCTTTTTTGTCTTTCTTGATTCATCCGATACGACGCGCGACGCACCGCACCAAATAATTACGGCGATCGCTTCAACTAATATTACCAGTCAATTTTCGGAGATATTAATGAGGGTATTCACGGGGGAGGCGGGGGCGGGCGCGCACACCGAGGTCCGTTCGATGAGCGGCCCGTCGAGCTTCACGGTGCGGTGGCGCACCGGCGCGCCGGCGCTGCGGTTCTGTTCTTCCTGCAGCAGCGTCTCGACGGCCCAGCGCCCAAGCTCGTAGTTGGGCAGCACGACGGTGGTGAGCGGCGGATGGGTGTGGCGCGCGATTTCCTGGTCGTCGTAGCCCATGACCGAGACGTCTTCGGGCACGCGCAGCCCGAGTTGCTTGAGCGCTTCGATCGCGCCGATCGCCGTCAGGTCGTTGGCGCAGAAGATCGCCGTGGGCGGATTCGGCTCGCGCATGAGCGAGAGCGTGAGTTCGAAACCCTTGCCCGAGCTCCAGTCGCCGTCGCGCACGAGGCGTTCGTCGAAGAGCAGGTCGGCGGTCGCGAGCGCCTGGCGATAACCCTTCAGACGGTCTTTCGCGGCGTCCTGCCAGGTTTCGCCGTTGATGAAGCCAATCCGCCGGTGCCCCGCTTCGATCAGGTATTCAGTGGCCGCATGGCCGCCCGCCACTTCGGCCGGCACGACCGAAGAGAGCGCGTGATCGGACACGTAACAGTTGAGCAGCACGGCCGGCACCTTCAGCAGCGCGGGCGGCACCGTAACTTTGCGCGTGTACACAGTCGCGTAGATCACGCCGAGCACGTTCGGCATGGCGAGCGTTTGCAGCACCTGCTGCTCCATCTGCGCGTTGCCGTGCGTCGAGAACACCGCGAGCAGGCAGCCGTTGTTCCAGGCGGCGTCGCGCGCGCCGTCGATGCTCACGACCGGGTGCGGGCTCGTCGAAACTTCGTCGGCGAGATAGACGATGAGATTGCGCTCGCCTGCCGGCGCGGGCGTCTGCACCGCGCGGATCGGCAACTGGTAGCCAAGCGACTGCGCGACTTCGTGCACTTTCAGGCGCGTCGCTTCGGAAAGCTTGGCGCCCACCGCGCCGTTGAGCACGAGAGACACCGTGGATTGCGACACGCCCGCGGCCTTCGCGATGTCGGTCATGGTCGGGCGGCGTTGCGTCGATTTTTTCATCGGGTGTGAGGAGGACTGCGAGAGGGCTGCGCGGCGCGGCGGCGCGCGCTCGGAGCCGCGCTGTTGGCCCGAAGCGTAGCACTAATAATTTGGACCATCAATTGGAGTATGTCACCATTTTTTGGCGCCATCATCAGCGATTTCAACGCCTATATTATCTTTTATTAGTAATAATTCGATTCACTGGAGAACGCTCATTTGACTGATCGACCGACACCCTCGCCGTACCCAGCGATCGCCTTCGACGCCGCGGCGCTCGACGACGGCCAGCTCGTCACGCTCGCCCATGGCGATGCGCGCGTGCTCGTCGCGCCGCACGTGGGCGGCTCGATCGCCGCGTTCTACGACGCTGCGGGCAAGACCTCAGCCTCACACTGGCTGCGCCCCGCCACGCGTGACGCCATCGACGCGCGCGACCCGCTCGGCATGGCGAGCTTTCCGCTGATGCCGTATTGCAACCGCATTCGCGACGGGCGATTCCGCTTCGAAGGCGAGATGATCGATTTGCCGAGCGGCACGGGCGCGCTGCGCCACGCGCTGCATGGTCACGCATGGCGGCGCCCCTGGACGGTCGAGGCGCAAACGGCCGATACGCTCACGCTGCATTTCCTGCACGAGCCTCATGAAACACATGAGTCCCAAGGCTCGCGCGGCAGCGACGCCCGGACCGGCTGGCCGTTTCGCTATGAAGCGCGCCAGCACCTCACGCTCGACGCCAGCGGCCTCACCGTGCGCCTGTGGGCCCGCAACCTGGCCGCGCGGCCCATGCCGTTCGGTCTCGGCCATCACCCGTACTATCCGCGTCCGCCCGGCACGCGCATTGCCGCGCGCGTGCGCGCCATGTGGGAAATCGACACGGAAGTCCTGCCGGTTTCGCTCAGCGCCCACCCGGCTGTCGACGCCCTGCAGGCCGGCCTGATCGTCGATGACTTCGATCTCGACAACAACTTCTCCGGCTGGCGCCGCGAGGCGGTCATCGAATGGCCGCACGAAGGCCGGCGTCTCGCGCTGCGCGCGAGCACCCCGCTCGACTTCTTCGTGGTCTTCTGCCCGCCCGGCCTGCCGTACTTCTGCGCGGAACCCGTCAGCAATACGACCGACTGGCTCAACCTGCGTCACGAGGGAACCGTGAAGCGTATCGACGTGGGCGGCACCGTGCTCGCGCCCGGCGAAGCGCTCGAAGCCCAACTTGCCTGGCAACCCGAGCGGTCCTGAAGCAGCTAGCCGTCCTCACATGCCCGCGCCATTTCGGACGCCCGCCAACGGCGCGCCGTAGCCGCCCGCCTCGGCGTTGTTCGGGTGGCCGTTCGCGAGTTGCCCACGCGGATCGGTCGGACCAACCGGCATCTCGCCAGCCTGGCGGTTGCCGTGGGTCGGGTATTCGCTGCCGGGCTGGGCACCCGGCATGAGCGCGAGGCTGTTTTCCGGCGCGCGCAAGTTGTCGCTCGGCGCGAGCTGGGCAAAAGCCGGGCTGGACGCGCCTGCCAGCATCGCGCCTGCCAGCATCGCGCTTGCCATGAGCCACGGCATGGCCGCGTGGGCAAAGAAAGGCTTCATCTGGAACTCCTTGTCGCGCAACGCGACACGCTTGCAGCACGCGCATACTCGCCGTGCTGCTTTCAGGCTAGCAGACACCCGCCTGCCTCGCCCAAAGAGGATCTCCAGAAAACGCCACGCAGCGGTTACTATTCAAGGTTGTAAGGCAAACCAAAAAAAAGCGGCTCGCCACAGCGAGCCGATACAACGACAACCTCGGTCGACAGGAGACAAAACCATGGACCAGCCACGTGCCGTCGACGTCCAAACCTTCATCAACGAACATCCGTTTTCGCCGTTCCAGTGGCTCATCTTCGCGATGTGCTTCGTCATCGTCCTGCTTGACGGTTTCGACACGGCCGCGATCGGCTTCATCGCGCCCTCGCTGCTCGGCGAATGGGGCATCCCCAAGCCCGCACTCGCACCCGTGCTGAGCGCGGCGCTCTTCGGCCTCGCCTGCGGCGCACTCGTATCAGGGCCACTGTCTGATCGCATCGGGCGACGCTCAATGCTGGTCGGCTCGGTGCTGCTGTTCGGCGTGACCTGCCTCGTTTCGGCGTTCTCCACGAGCATTGGCGAACTGACGTGGCTGCGCTTCATTACGGGGGTCGGCCTCGGCGCCGCCATGCCGAATGCGGTCACAATGATGGGCGAGTACTGCCCCGACCGGAACCGCGCCACCGTGATCAATCTGATGTTCTGCGGCTTTCCGCTCGGCGCGGCCTGCGGAGGCTTTCTCGCGGCGTGGATGATTCCGCACTTCGGCTGGCGCAGCGTGCTCATGCTTGGCGGCATCACGCCGCTCGTGCTCGCCGTGCCGCTCTTCCTGCGTATGCCGGAATCGGTGCGTTACATGGTGGCGAATCAAAAGCCTGTCGAGCGTATTCGCGCCGCGCTCGCCCGCATTTCGCCCGACGCCGCCAAAGCGCAGGTGTTCACGATGACTGAGCACGCCCCGCAGACGGAAAGCAAGGGCCTCGGCGTCGTGCTTTCGCCGATGTACCTCGTCGGCTCGGTCATGCTGTGGGTCGCGTACTTCATGGGGCTCGTGATCTTTTACGCGTCGATCAACTGGATGCCGCTGCTGCTCAAGGACTCCGGCCTCACGGCCTCGAGCGCCACGCTGATCTCGGCGCTCTTCCCGCTCGGCGGCGTGGGCGCGGTGCTGAGCGGCATGCTGATGGACCGCTTCAACGCGAACCGGATCATCGCCGCGTGCTACGTGCTCACCGCGCTTTCGGTATGGCTCATCGGCCAGGCGGCGGGCAATGTGGCGCTGCTCGTGCTCGTGGTGTTCGTGGCCGGCGTCCTGATGAACACGGCGCAATCGTCGATGCCCGCGCTCGCCGCGGCGTTCTATCCCACCCAGGGCCGTGGCACCGGCGTGGCCTGGATGCTCGGCATCGGACGCTTCGGCGGCATCGCGGGCTCGTTCCTCGTGGCCGAACTGGCCCGCCGGCACTTCACGTTTGCCGGCATCTTCGCGACGGTGGCCGTCGCCGGTCTCATTGCCGGCGCGGCGCTGCTCATCAAGCAGGCTGCGCGTCCGCAGGCGAGCGGCTCGTCGGCGGCAAAGACGGAGTCGTTCGGGCACTGAGGCCCGCGCGACTTGTGCGTTGCGGCACGTTGCGCGGAGGAGTTAGCCGCCGAGCGCGCCGAGATTGAGCGTGTGCGAATGGCCGATCCACACGGCAGCGTCGCGATGGTCGCGCAGGGCATCGGTGGTGTTCGGATGGATGAACACGTCGAGTGCGCCGTGATTGAGCGTGAGCCATTCGACGACCGTCGTGAAGCGCTCGCGCGAAATGGCGAGTTGATACGACCACATTGGATGCGGCCCAACCGGGCGCTCGTGAAAGCGCCCGATCTGCACGATCTCGCCGAAGCGGGCTTCGATCGCCTCGCGCAAGGTCCATGCGGCGTCGCGCGTGGCCGCGTCGAAATAGACGTGCGCGTGCCAGCTCGTGATATCGGCGGGATCGAGGTAGTTCATGGCGGGACGGGACTGCGGTGAAGGTTCGAACCGCCATTGTCCATCGAATGCTCGCGCGGCGCAGGCGAGCGCACAACGCGACGTTTCAATGCGCGCCGTTCGAATACGTGTCGCCCACCATCAGCCGTACGATCTCGTCGCCGTCGGTTTCGGCCACGCGCCGCTCGCCCGCCACTTCGCCGCGCCGCAGCACGACGATGCGCTCGGCCACCGCGAAAATATCGTGCAGATTGTGCGAGATGAGAATCACGGCCACGCCCTGCGCCTTGAGTCCGCGGATCAACTCCATCACCTTGCGCTGCTCGGGCACGCCGAGCGCCGCGGTCGGCTCGTCCATGATCAGCACGCGCGCATTCCAGTAGATTGCGCGGCCTATCGCGATGGCCTGGCGCTGGCCGCCCGAGAGCATTTTCACGGGGCCCGTGAGCTTGCGCGGCGGAATCACGATATCGAGCCGCTCGAGCACTTCGCGCGCCACCCGCGCCATATGCGGCCGGTCGATCACCTGGAAACCGAGTAGGCGTCGCACCGGCTCGCGGCCGAGAAAGATGTTGCTGCCCACGTCGAGATTGTCGGCGAGCGCGAGATCCTGATAGATCGTTTCGATGCCCTGCGAGCGCGCGTCCTGTGGATCGCGCAGTTGCAGCGGACGCCCTTCGAAGTGCAGATCGCCCGCGTCGGCCCGATAGACGCCCGAAAGAATCTTGATGAGCGTGGACTTGCCCGCGCCGTTGTCGCCCGCGAGCGCAAGGACTTCGCCGGGCATGACCCGCAACGAAACGCGCTTGAGCGCCTCCACGCCGCCAAAGCGGATCGAGACGTCACGCGCCTCCAGAATCGGCGTGGCGCTTGCACCACTCATTGCGCGCCTCCGAGCCGATCCTTGTACTGGTCGATCAGCACTGAAAGAATGATGACGATGCCGACCACGATGAATTGCCAGAACGCGTTGACGTCGATGAACACGAGCCCGAATTCGATCACGGCGATGATGAGCGCTCCGATCAGCGTGCCGATGACGTTGCCGGTGCCGCCAAAGAGACTCGCGCCGCCGATCACGACGGCAGCGATCGAATCGAGCAGCATGGGCTCGCCCGCATTGGCGGCACCCGCCGCGAAACGCGCCGTGTAGACGATGCCGCCGACCGCCGCGAAAGCCGCTGCAATCAGATAGATCGCGAACAGATGACGGCGCACGTTGATGCCCGCGCGCACCGCCGACTGCGGATTGCCGCCTATCGCGTAGGTGTACTGGCCGAAGCGCGTTTGCGAGAGCACGAAGTGCATGACGACGAGCAGCACGGCCGTGAGGATCACGGGCGTCCAGCCGCTGCCGAGCCACGCGAGCCCAGGGTTGTTGACGGAGACGGTCATGCCGCTGCCCGCTGCGAGAAAGCCCACGCCGCGCGCGACGCCATACATGCCGAGCGTGCCGATGAACGCGGGCACGCTCAGGCGCGCGATCAATACACCGTTCACGAAGCCCGGAATCAGGCACACGAGAACCGTGAGAGGGATCGACATCAGCAAAATCCACGGCGATTCGCCGCCGGGAATCGTGAACTGCGCGACGCACACCGCCGCGAGCCCCATCACGAAGCCCACCGAAAGATCGATGCCCGCGGTGATGATCACGAAGGTCTGGCCGATGGCGAGCAGGAGCGGCGCACTCGCGGCAAGCCCGATCGACTGCAGGTTGTACGCGTTGAACACGAACGACCGGTGCGCCGAGATGCGCGCCCACGCCTCGAAAAAGACGAGCAGCGTGCCGAGAAAGAGCCACGGCCAGACCTTGCTGACGAGCGCGAGCCTGTCGAGTCGTTTGTCGTTCATGTGGCTCTGTTCGCGTGGCTTAGTTCGAATAGATGTATTGCTTCATCTCCGGCTTGTCGATGTTCGACTTGTCCAGCACCACGAAGCCCGTGCCCTTGTAGGTGGGGATCTTCTTGCCGTGGATGGCGTCGGCGGCGAACTTCACGGCGTCATAGCCCATCTCGTCGGGAAGCTGCGCAATGGCGATATCGACGAGACCGCTTCTGATCTGTTCGTCGATGCCCGGCACGGCGTCGAACACGACGACCTTCACCGCGCCCTGCTTGCCCGCGTTCTTTACGCCCTGCGCCGCGCCCGCGCCCGAGAACGTGTTGGCGCCGAACACGCCCGCGAGATCGGGATTGCGCGCGAGCACCGCCGCGACGTGCGAGGCGGCGCGATTGGCGTCGTCCTCGTTGTATTGCGTTTCAAGCACCTTGATGTTGGGGTGCTTCTTCATCTCTTCCATGAAGCCTTGCGCGCGCGCATCGGTGCTGGAGATGCCCGGCTTGTTGTTCTCGCAATAGACGGTGCCCTTGTCGCCAATCGCCTTGGCGAGCGAGCGCGCCGCCACGCGGCCGCCTTCCAGGTTGTCCGAAGCGATATAGGAGAGCGGGAAATCGGCGTCGCCCTTGCCGGTTTGATAGCGACCGTCGCCGATATAGGTATCGACGGTGATGACCTTGATGCCGGCGTCGGCGGCTTCCTTGAGCGGGCCGATGAGCTGCTGTTTGTCGACCGGTGAGACAAGCAGGACGTCGGGACGCTTGGCGATGAATGCCTTGAGAATCGGCACCTGCTCCGTGGTGTTCCAGGCCTTCGGCACCTGGAACAGCAACTGGATGTTGTCTTCCTTCGCTGCGCGCTCGGCGCCGCGATGCATCGTGAAGTAGAAGGGATCGGTGACGCCGGGCAGCAGCGCGACGACGGGATGCGCCGCATCCGCATGCGCCACGCCAGGCAGCGTGCCGGCGGCGATCGTGGAAAGAGCCATCAGACAGCCAAGAGCGATGCGCAACATGTTTGTCTTCCTCCAGGTGAGTCCGACGCACGGCGCCCAATCTTCCCGAGGCGACCACGCCCGGCAGCAGTGGGTCAGTATACTGACGCGCTCTGCTGCGGGGCCTGGTGTTTTCCTGCACTTTTTGCGCTGTTTATGCGCTTCGGATGCAGACATCCCGATTGGTGGGATGACTGACTATTTTCATTGCAGGAACAACCGATACGCCGGGTTCTGCGTCTCTTCCCAGTGCGGATAACCGAGCGTCGCGAGGAATCGGCGGAATTCTGCGTCTTCCGCTGCGGGCACCTGGATGCCCACCAGAATCGAGCTGTAGTCGGCGCCCTGGTTGCGGTAGTGGAAGAGGCTGATATTCCAGTTCGGCGCCATCGACGAGAGAAAGCGCATGAGCGCGCCCGGCCGCTCGGGGAATTCGAAGCGGAACAGACGTTCGTCGTGCGCGAGCGGCGAGCGCCCACCCACCATGTAGCGGATGTGCTGCTTCGAAAGCTCGTCGCCGGTGAGATCGACGCTCGGGAAGCCGTGATCGACGAAGGTCTTCGCGATCTGCTGCGACTCGCCGCGGTTGCGGATCTGCACGCCCACGAAGATGTGCGCGCGCTCGGCGTCGTCGATACGGTAGTTGAACTCGGTCACGCTGCGCGTGCCGACCAGCTCGCAGAAGCGCTTGAAGCTGCCGCGCTCCTCGGGGATCGTCACCGCGAACACGGCTTCGCGCGCTTCACCGACCTCGGCACGCTCGGCCACGAAGCGCATGCGGTCGAAATTCATGTTCGCGCCCGAGGTGATCGCGACGAGCGTTTGCCCTTCGATGCCCTCGCGCTCCGCGTACTGCTTCGCGCCCGCCACGGCCAGTGCGCCGGCGGGTTCGAGCACGCTGCGCGTGTCCTGGAACACGTCCTTGATCGCGGCGCACAGGGCGTCGGTGTCCACGGTCAGGACTTCATCGAGATACTGCTGGCACAGGCGGAAGGTTTCCTCGCCCACGAGCTTGACTGCCGTGCCGTCCGAGAACAGGCCGACCTCGGTGAGTTCCACGCGCTTGCCCGCCTTGATCGACTGCGCCATCGCGCAGGAGTCGTCGGTCTGCACGCCGATCACCTTGATCTCGGGGCGCACGGCCTTGACGTAGGCCGCCACGCCCGCAGCCAGCCCGCCGCCGCCGATCGGCACGAAGATCGCGTGAATCGGGGCCTGATGCTGGCTGAGCACTTCCATCGCCACGGTGCCCTGGCCGGCGATCACGAAGGGATCGTCGAACGGATGCACGAAGGTCAGGCCGCGCTCTTCCTGCAGGCGCACGGCGTGGGCATAGGCATCGCTATACGACTCGCCCGCCTGCACGACCTCGACGGTCGCGCCGCCGTGGGCGCGCACGGCATCGACCTTGACCTGCGGCGTGGTGACGGGCACGCAGATCACGGCCTTCACGCCGAGCTTCGCCGCCGAAAGCGCCACACCCTGCGCGTGATTGCCCGCCGACGCGGTGATCACGCCGCGCTCGAGTTGCGCGGGCGTGAGGTGCGCCATCTTGTTGTAGGCGCCACGCAGCTTGAATGAGAACACCGGCTGGTTGTCCTCACGCTTGAGGAACACGGCGTTGCGCAGACGCGCCGAGAGATTCGGGGCGCGTTCGAGTTCGGTCTCGCGGGCGACGTCATACACCCGCGCCGTGAGAATCTTTCGGAGATAGTCGTTTTCGTCGCGTCGCGGCTGAGCGGGATCAGTGGCTTCGGCGACTTCGGTGGCTTCGGCTGCGGGACGACTTTGATGCAACTGCATGGCGGCTCCTGTACTCACTTTCGTTTTGGCCAGGAGGCGGAAACAAAAAACCCGCCTCTTGGGGCGGGTTGTTGTCACTGCTGCCAGACGTACGCTAACCCACCATTCGTTGAATGGTGCGAATAATCAGCGCAATCGTGAAAAGGCGGCAGTTCATCTTGCTAAGAATGACCTGGGGGACGGGCGTTGTCAATTGCTCACAACCTGGTTATTCGTAACGCACTACAAATTACGTTTTATTTGCTACGTTTTTCGATTAAGCCGGGCGTCTCCATGGCGAGAGAGGCAAAAAACACGAATTACGCCTCCTCCGGCTAACATGTTTCGTGAAACATTCTAGGAAATCCCGCCTAGTTCGTTGATTTTAAATGATTATCTCTATTCTTGCATTCTTTCGCGTCTGTTTCACGGATTCGACCCCGGTCGCATTTCATGCATGGGGCGCATGGTCGGCACAACAAAAAAGGGCGTCTGACGACGCCCTCCCCTGCTACTGTTGGCCGATGCGCGCGACGCTCAGGTCGCCTCAGACGTGTCCATTTCCGAGGCCCACTGCTCGATGACGGCCTTCACGCGCTCCGCCAGGCGCTGCTGATCGGCGGGCGCGATGCCCTTAAGGCTCAACTCTGCGCGCCCGTCGCCGAACAGCTTCAGTTCGCCCAGCGCGACACCGTCCGGTCGATTGAACTGGACGCGCGACTGGTAATGCGTGCGGCGCGGTCCCACGCTGCGCGCACCCGCTTCCGCCGAAGCCGCCGCCTCGAGTTTGCGCACACTCGCCTTCCCTTCGACCACCTGCTGAAGCCAATGCTCGGCAACCGTGGCGCCCGCGCGATCGAAGATCAGCTTGATGTTGTAGGCGTGTCCGAGCCCGACATCCTTGCGATTCTGTGCCATCCGCTGCAGCAGATAAGGCGGCAGCGACGTAAGGGCGATCACTTTGCTGATGTGCTTCGGATCTTCGCCCACGGCCACCCCCAACTCGACCTGGTCGACGTAGACACGATCGTCGAGTAGCTTCTTCCACGCGAGCGCATCGTCGAATACTGTCTGCTCTTCGCGCTCCTTGTTGGCGTGATAGGCGCGCAGGTACAGGTTCTGGTTGTCGAGCCCCTCGCGGACATCGGCATCGATGAACTTGTCGCCGCGCGAACGCGCAGCACGAATACGCCGCTCGCCGTCGACGATCACATATTGGCCGGGAAACGCCGCGAGTTTCGTGACCAGGATTGGCGTGATCTGCCCTTGCGTCGCAAAGCTCTCGGCCAGTTCGTCGATCGTCTCGGCGCTGTAAAACGCGCGCGGGTTATACGGATTGGAGACGACGTCCTCGACCGAGATCTTCCGAACCGCATGCATCGAAAGCGGTGCCTCGATGACTTCGGCAGGCTGGACAACCGGAGCTTCCGCGGTGTTTGGTGCGACCGCGTCACGCTGCGCGATATTGACGACATCGGCTTCGGCGAGACGCTCGCCAGCCGAAACGCGCTCGGCAGCCATGCCTGCGCGAACCTTGCTGGTGAAATTCAGCTTAGCGGCCATCGACGACCTCCTCTTCTTCTTCCTGAATCAGCGCAATGATCTCGTTGTAGACGGCGCTGATTTCATCCTTCGCGACTTTGGTCCCGCGCACGCCGCGCACATCGAAGACGGTGCGGCCAAGCGCTGCCGTCTGCCGATACAGTTCTCGTTGCTTGATCGTTGCCGAGAACACATGGACGTTGCTTTCGGCGAGGATGGCGCTCATCTGCGTATGCAACAGCGTCTTCGAATTAGATTTATTCAGCAAAATCGCGAATTTTCCGGCTGGATTGGCGACCCGGGTGCGCTCGACCAACTCCATCATCCCTTCGCTACTCCAGATGTCGATCGGCGACGCATCCGTCGGAATGACCGTTGCATCGGCTACGGCAAGAACGCGCGCGGTAGTGAGGTCGTTGATATTAGGCGGGCAGTCGACGATGACGACGTCGTAGTCGTTCGCCAACGCTGCGATTTCCGGCCCAATCATCTTCTCCAGCTTGTGAATGCTGCCGACGCGGAACGGCAAGGGCGTTTCGGGACCGGCCGCTGCACACCAACTCATGCAAGATTGCTGGCCGTCTGCATCTGCAACATAGACCTTATAGCCTTCAGCCTGAAATGCCCCGGCCAGATTCATGCTGGTGGTGGTTTTGCCAACCCCACCTTTTTGGTTCGCTACGGCTATCACGAGACCCATTCGTTTCTCCATGTAATTGTTCAACGGCGGACAAGCCTCCCGGGCACTCTCTCCACGTGGAGACTTCAGCAAGTCACTCGGGAGTCTAACGGCAACTTAAAGTAAATTCTAGGATTTCCGCCTCAGACGTTGCCAGTTCACAACCAATTGGCCAAACGGATAAGGATCTCAGGCTGCACGATGAATTGGCGAGTGGGCGGGCGAGCTGAATCATGATGTTTCAACGGCGGCAGAAGTCGATCTCCACGTGGAGATCGCAGGATGTCATCGAATGGGCGGAGGCCGTCGTCTCACACCTCGGCGAATCGGAACATCTTTGCATAGCCGTGTAATGCAAGCGTGACGGTACGTAGATGATTCGAGATTTGCGACAGTGCTGAAGAAAACTTTCGGCGATTGGGCGACTGAGGGTTGCCGCGTAAATCTCCACGTGGAGAGTGTCGCCGCCCTGTTCTCAGCCAGGAAGGGTGCTACGAGCGTGGGACGAAGTGCAAGCGACCCGCCGACACATGCAACCATCGAATCTCCACGTGGAGATTCATCAATAAGCATTCGGAAAGAGCGTTACGCGTGAACAGGTGGCGGCCAGCGTAGGTTGCGGCGACAAGCAGATACTGGCTTCGAGTCCATCGCCGCACTAGCAAGGACCTGTTCCTTTGAAGCAGAGACTCTCCACGTGGAGATCAATGTGGATCGCACGAAACAGCATAGTGGCATCAAAATCTGACGCGCCCGGCGACGAAGCACATACGTTAGCCCAAGACACTCACATAGTCGGAACCTAATGCATCACGAAAGAAAACGAGAGTCTCTCTCACGCGCAGAAGCTTCATAATGTATATTTATCTACGATTTCTAGGTCGTTATATTTAGCTAAATTTTCTTGCGCGCGCACGACGAATTGGCCAAAAAAACGGCGACCGAAGCCGCCGTCTCGTTTCCTCCATCGCCGTCACTCGTCCCGCGTTTTCAACGCAAGATCGATTTCCGCAGCCTGCAGACCCTCGCCGCCCGCTGGCGCCTGTTGCCCGCTCAACAGGAATTCAAGCAGGTCGGCAGCAGTCGGTTGCCCCCAGGTGTCCAGCACCACCCATCGGAAGAAGTTCGTCGATGCCATCTTGCTTGGCACCTTCGCCGTCGACACCTTGAGCTTGTCCATGCCGACCGTCTCGTTGTAGCGCTTGATCAGCGCAGTCTGGTCGTCGTACTCGAGCTCGTTGAAGTAGGCGCGCGCCTCATTGATCTTCGCCGCGATATAGCGGTCCTTCACCTGATCCTGGCTTTCGCGCGCGCGGCCCGCATCGGCGGCAGGTGCCGCGGCATTCGCACCAGGTAACTCGTAGCCTTCCGTCAGCGCTTTGCGGAAATACGCTGCAACGTTTGCGAGCGGCGCGGCGTTCTTCTGTGCGACCCGCGCCGCGGTATAAGCCACCGCCGTGCGAATCTTCTCCTCGCCGTACTGCTTGAGTAGGCGCCGTGCCTCGGAAACCGGAATACTGAACTTCGACATCTCGCCAATCAGCAGCGTCTCGTTTGCACGCAGTTCCTGGGACGGATCGGTCTCCGGCTTGCGGGTCACACGGAACTGCAGGGCGACGACCGAGCGTCCCACCTTGTGCTCGATGAGCTCGAACATGTGGTCCGAAATCTCGTTCACTTCCTTGATGCAGGGCACCAGCACACGGCTCTTGAACTGCTTGTAAAGCTTGTACGATTGCGCCGAAGTGTCCTGCCCGAGGATCAGGTCACGCAGCGTCGCGAGCGGAAAGCGCGCGGTCACGCCCACGGCCTCGTAGCGGACGACGTTCTCCCACAGCGCGAGCGAATGCGCCTTCCTGAACTGACGCGTGATGCGCATATCGATCATCGCGTAGATTTCAGGATTGAGCAGTTCGCCCCGAATCTGCTCGGAGAAGGTGTAGCGCAATACCGATCGCTCGAGCTCGGCGCCGGCCAGCAAGCCGGACGCCTTCCAGATGCTGCGCTTGTCCTGCGTGAGGTAGTCCCAGTTGACGACCGTGCTGATCAGCGAGTTGATCGTTTCCTTGACGTACTCAGTGTTGTTGCTGTTCAGATCGACGTCCTGGGAGAGGGCGGAGATCGTGATCTCGAACGACGAGCGGCCGCGGTCGAGGGAATCCTGGCGAATGGCGTTCTTGATCAGCGAGCTGAACATCTTGCGCTGCTGCAGGCTGATCGACCCGGACTTCGGCGCGATGTGAATCGCCGGGACGGCCTTGCGGAACAGATCAGGCGGCTGGCCTTGCTGGAATACGAGTGCACCTTGTTTGTCGGCGTCGCCGGCTTCGGCCTTTTTTCTTGCCATATGACCCACGTTGAAAGGGAACCTGGTCGGTTGGTAACTGTATACCAACCGACCAGGTGACTCAAGGCCGCAAACGCAATCGTGACACGGCACGACACCCAAGGGCGAAGAGCATTGACAGCCGAAGATTTCCCGTCTCGAAGGCCACTGCGAACACCTGCGCGGCACTCGTCGCCGACTCTGCGCAGGAACCCATAACTGGTGACCTTTGCCTTGCCGTGCCTTGAAAACTACCCCATAGCTAGTGACCTTTAGGCCGAATGTGAGTACTCACTCCATAGATTTGCGCATAACAGGTAGCCGTCTATGGGATTTTCCGCGCTGCCTTCACGGTTGTTCCATGGTGCTGGCAAGCCACGCGTCGGCACACACATGTCGCCCATAAACGGTGACCTGAGGCGGCTCCCACAGCGGGTTACCCATGCAAGCGCAAAATACGCCGTCGGGGAGCTGCGAATCCGCATTCCCTCCCATAACAGGTGACCCGTAGCGGATCCCATAACCTGTTACCTTGCTCCGGCTCGCTTCGTTACATGCAAGGATTCATGCGGGGCAGCCAATTTGCGCCTCGAAGACGTCGGTATACCTCTCCTGAAAAGCCACCATATCTGGTTACCCAAGGAGTATCCCAAGAATGGTTACCTAAATCCGACCGAACCGCCCGCCCCAACATCCTCAGATCACGCAAACTGCCCCATAAGCGGCGACCTTCCCTGACTCCCATAAACAGTCACCTCAAGGCCAAACCGCTTTCTTTCCCATAGCGGGCGACCTTCTCCCCATATCCACAACCCGTAAACCCCATGCCCGGCTACCGAAGTCCCATATCCACAACCCCAAACTCCCATACCCGGGACCGCAGATCCCATAACCAGCCACCAAATCGGCCGCAAAACCTTGCCTGGTAAGGGTTTGCCGCGCCTAAAGGTTTACTAAAGATGTTAAAGCGTAAAAGGTAAACACTGAAACACGCGTTCGATGAGAAAGACGTCTCCCAAAACCGGGGACCTTAATGCATGTGAGTGGTCACCAACCTCCGTAACCCCATCCTTGGTTACCTAGCCCGTCTACCAAGGCATTGCGGGTCCCATAGGCCACCACCTAACTCGCCCATTCTTCAGATCTGACATTCAGATGTTAGGTTAGGCCTATGATTTTTATAAAGAAACGATCGGATGGTCTCCGAATATGGGGCGATTCTTCGTTCAAGGTAACTGCCTATGGGATCGACTGGATCGCCACGAACGCCATCGCAAAGCAACCGCAATGCTCGCTGGCTGCCCTGGACCCGCCCCCATCCAGGTCGCGGAGACAACTGATCTGGAAAACGCAGTCGATTACCGACGGTTTCTCCCATTGCCGGTTACCCAGTTCAGGTTACCGAATATGGGAGCCGCCGAAGGTACACATGAACCACCACCGGAAGGGATCGCAGAAAGCCCCAATGGTCCCGGTGAAGGTGCACTGCACAAAGTACATCGGTGACCTACGGCGCACCAGCCGGTCCGATCCCCGTCTGCGGTCTCAGTCCGTATTCGCGGGATCGGTCACTGCAGCCGCAGTGTGCTGCGGCAGGCAATCGCTGTGATACACGTCCGCGAGACGCTGCTGGGCGGCCTCGATATCGGCAGGATAGTTGTCGTCTTCCGCGTGCGGCTCGTAGCCTACTGCCTCGAGTTCCGTCAGTTCCCGCATCAGATCCGCATGCGTGACCTCGTGGGCCGGTTTGACGAACGGGTAGCTGTGACATTCCTGCTGTGTCAGATGCGGTGCGGCGAGCGCACTTACGCTCAGCGCTCCCACAAACGGTACCCATGCGAACTTCAGCCATGACCTCATGATGAATCCTCCTTTTGATGAACCCGCAACGAAATGAAAAAGCGCGAACGCGCGAAAAAGCGGATTCGAGAATAAGGAAGTGCCGATGCTGGATCGGGCTCAGCGGAATGACAGAAGGTTCATCTGCCCCACCCGCGCATGACACGAGGCCCCGCGTACGCACGAATTGACAAAATGACAGGTGCGCGTCACGCGCCAGTAAGAAGATGACGCGCTCTTCATTGCCGTGATGCCGTTACGTCGAGGGCGCGCCACTATGATTGCCGGGCACGAGCGCATCCGCGTTCGCAGGTTTGCCAGCGAGCCGTCGGGCCGACCATTCATCGCCATCGGGGGTAGCCATGTCAGTCAGCGAGAAAGCAGTGCATGCGCGCAGCGCGGCCGCACGCGTGTCGGCCATGCGCGACTCGGGTGTCCGCTGGCGAGGCGCGCGATGAACCTGTCCGCCTGGGTGGCGCTCGGGCGAGGCCTGTTCGTTCCAGCGTCCTCGCGCGCCGCGCCGAACGCACGCGACATTGCCCGTGACCACTGGCAAACGACCACGTTCCGTTGGTTCACCGCCTACGCGGCGATTTTCTCGCTTGCGTTCATGGCGCTGCTTGGCGTGATCGAGTACTCGGTGACGCGCGCGATGACGCGCGAAACCGACAGCGGCCTGCGCTGGCAACTGCGCTACTTCGATTCGCGCAGCGACGCGGGCCTGGCCGGCGCAATCGACGCGCGCCTGAGGCGCCCCGACCGGCGCGACAACTTCTACGGCTTGTTCGCGCCGGACGGGCGCTGGCTCGCCGGCGATATCCGCGTCATGCCCACGGACCTCCCGTTGGGGCGCTACGGACAGTCGCACGAGCATACGCGCGGCCAGACACTCGTGCTCGAACCCGGTTCCGCGCGATCGTCCCTGCGCGCCATGGGCGAGATTCGGCCCGATGGCGCGCGCCTCGTCGTCGCGCGCACGCTCTCCGACGTGCGTCACGTTCATGACGAGTTGATGAAGGCGTTGTTCGGCGGCGGCCTCCTGTGCCTCGCCGGCAGCCTGTGCGCCGGACTCGTGCTGAGCATGCGGCAGATCCGGCGCGTCGCCCAGATCAAGCGCGCCACGCGACATATCGCGAACGGCGACCTCGCGATGCGGCTGCCGGTAGCCGGGCGCGACGAACTCGACATGCTCGCGCACCTCGTGAATCGCATGCTCGACGAAGTCGAGCGCCTGATGGGCGAGGTGAAAAGCGCATGCGACGGTATTGCTCACGATCTGCGCACGCCGCTCACACGACTGCGCCTGCGCCTCTCGCACGCGGCCGTTGCGATGGAGCAGCGCGGCGAAGCGGTGCTCGCCGGCGTGCTCGTTGGCGCACGAGGCGAGGCCGATGCTGTACTTAACCGCTTCTCTGCACTTCTGCGCATTTCGGAGATCGGCGCGATGGATCGCCGCCGCGGCTTTTCAAGCGTGGCGCTCTCCGATCTCGTGCGCGAGCTATGCGAACTCTATGCTCCGCTAGCCGAGGAAAAAGCCGTCGACCTTCACGTCGCCGTGGCGCCGGTCGAACCCATTCACGCCGATAGCGCGCTGCTCTTCGAGGCCTTGAGCAATCTGCTCGACAACGCCATCAAATTCACGCCACATGGTGGTGCTGTCCATGTCGAGTTGCGCGCGGGCTCGAGCGGACCTCAGCTCGCAATCGGCGACAACGGACCCGGCATCGCGCCCGGCGAGCGTGCCGCGGTGCTGAGCCGCTTCTATCGCAGCGAGCGCACCCGTCACCTCCCGGGCACCGGCCTCGGGCTTGGCATCGTCTCGGCGATCGTGCGGCTGCACGACTATCGCCTTGCCATTGGCGAGGCGCATCCGGGGACGATCGTCACGATCGACTGCTGGACGCATCAAGCGCACCACGCACAACACGCATAAACGGGCCCTTGATCGATGAGAGTCCTGTTGTGCTCGTCCTCGGCGACCGAGCGAAGTTATCTGTACAAGGCGTTGAGCGAGAGCCTGAACAGCGTCGAGGTTGCCGACAACGTCGAGTACGCCGTCTATCTCGCGTCGCAGGAGCCGTTCGATACGGTGTTCCTCTGCGCTGCCGGGCCCGAGGCGCACGATGGCATCGCCGCCGCGCTTGCGGTCTTCACGCGTATGCACGACGCGCCGGCGATCGTCGTTGCGCTCGCACGCGCGAGACCCGCGGACTGCGCGCGTCTTCTGCGCGCGGGCGCCGACGCTTGCTTCGTGCAACCCTGGTCCATTCTCGAAATCCAGGAGCGCATGCTCGCGCTACGCCGCGGCGCACTCGTACACGCGAGCGCGCCGCTCGTGCGCCTCGACCCGTCCACGCGCGACCTCGTGGAGGGCATGCTCCGCGTGCCGCTCACCACGCGCGAGTATCTCCTCGTCGAATGCCTGCTCCGTCACGCGGGGGCGCCCGTCGCGCGCGAGCATCTGATTCGCTATGCGTGGCCCGACAAAGCCGACGTCGAGCCGTCGAGCGTGAACCTCGTCGTCTCGCGTCTGCGGCGCAAACTCGCGTCGCACGGCGCGCACGCGAGCGTCGAGACGGTGAACCGGTACGGCTATCAACTCGACCTGCACGCGCCTCAGGCAATCATCGGCGTAATCAGTATGTAAGCGCCGAAGCGCGCGAGACCGTATTGCCGTTGCAACCTTAAATTTAATTTCATGAAAGGATTCGCGGCGCGGCGCGGGGGCAACGGTAAACTCGAGGCTCTTGAATAGTCGTGCCGCCGGCACGACGGAGTGCGAGAAAGATGAGTCAGGTGCGCGTTTTGACGGTGGAGGACGATGCCGTCACAGCCAACGAGATCGTCAGCGAGCTGACGCAGCGCGGCTTTGCCGTCGAATGGGTCGACAACGGCCGTGACGGCATGGCCCGCGCGATGAGCGACGAATACGACGCCATCACGCTCGACCGCATGCTGCCGGGCGTGGATGGCCTGTCGATCCTCACGGCCATGCGCACGGTCGGCATTCAGACGCCGGTGCTCATGCTGAGCGCGCTCGGCGACGTGGATGAGCGCGTGCGAGGCCTGCGCGCCGGCGGCGACGACTACCTCACCAAGCCGTTCGACCCCGAAGAACTCACCGCGCGCCTGGAGGTGCTGCTGCGCCGCCGCCAGGCCGCGAGCGTTGCGCGAGAGACCGCGCTGCGCGTGGGACCGCTCGAACTCGACCTCATTTCGCGCAAGGTGCGCCGCGACGGCGAAGAAGTCGTGCTGCTGCCCACCGAGTACCGTGTGCTCGAATTCATGATGCGCCATGCGGGCAAGACCATCACCCGCACCATGCTGTTCGAAGCCGTATGGGGCTATCACTTCGATCCGGGCACCAACCTGATCGACGTGCATATGGGCCGCCTGCGCAAGAAAATCGATCCGCCGGGCGTGCCGCCGCTCATTCAGACCGTGCGCGGCTCCGGCTACATTCTCGGATAAACCGCTTTGTCGAGCCGTTCTTCTTCCGCCGCGTCCGCGCCATTGCGCAGGCGCTGGCACACCACGACGTTTCGCTGGCTGTGCGCGTACACGGCGCTGTTCGGCGTCTTTCTCACGCTGCTGGTCGGCTTCATTGCGTGGACCGCGAGCAGCACGATCGAGCGGGACGCCGACACGATCATGGGCTGGCAGCTCATCTATTTCGACTCGATCCCCGACGCGCAGTTGCCCGAAGCCATCTATCAGCGGCTCGAACACGAGCATATGCATGTCAATTACTACGGACTCTTTACGAGCGACGGCCGCTACGTCGCGGGCGACCTGCTGGCGCCGCCGCCGCATCTCACGTATACGCGCGAAGGCAGCACGCATGCCCACACGCTGAAGCTGCTCAATCAGGACGTATCGCCCGTGGTCCGCGCGATGGGCGAAGTGCGCCCGAGCGGCATGCACCTCGTCGTCGCGCGCGACATGACTAGCGTGCTGCGCATCCGCAAGATCATGGTGCGCACGCTCGCGGCAGGTGCCGTGCTCGCGTTGCTCGGTGCCGCGGCGGGCGGTCTTGTGCTCGGCATGCGACAGATCCGGCGCGTGCGCGAGATCCGCCGCGTGACCGAATGCATCGCGCGCGGCGACCTCGACCGGCGCCTGCCTGTGGGCGGCGACGACGAGCTCGACATGCTCGCGCATCTCGTGAACCACATGCTCGACGAAGTCGAGCGGCTCATGAGTGAAGTGAAGGGCGCTTGCGACGGTATCGCACACGACCTGCGCACGCCGCTCGTGCATTTGCACACGCTGCTCGCGCGCGTAGCCGAGCGCGACAGCGTGCGCGGCGACGCCGCCGGTGCGGTGCTGCTCGATCAGGCACGCACCGAAACCGGTCAGTTGCTAGAGCGCTTTCGCGCCATGCTGCGCATCTCCGAGATCGGCACGCTGCAAAGGCGCGGCGGCTTTGCGACCGTCGATCTGCACGCACTGGTGCAGGAACTCGCCGACCTCTACGAGCCGCTCGCCGAGAGCCGCGAACTCGAATGGCGTATCGCAGCCGAACCCGTTGCCGAGATTCACGGCGACCGCGCGCTGTTATTCGAAGCGTTCAACAATCTGATCGACAACGCCATCAAGTTCGCGCCGCAAGGCGGCGTGGTGAGCGTGACGCTGCGCTCGACGCCGCTCGGCCCCTTGCTCGAAGTGGCGGACAACGGTCCCGGCATAGCGCCTGCCGAGCGAGCGGCGGTCCTGCAGCGCTTCTATCGCGGCGAGGCGGTCCGTCACATTGCCGGCTCGGGCCTGGGGCTTTCCGTCGTGGCCGCCGTGATGCGCGTTCACGACTTCACGCTGCGTATCGACGACGCGCGCGAACTGGCGGGCGAAAAGCCGGGCGGTCCGGGGACGCGCATGAGCGTGGAATGCTGGCCGCGCTCGCTCGCCTGAGACCTCCCGTCCAGCCGCCGGGCAATCGCCGTCATGCGCATACTCCTCATCTCCCCGAATCACGCCGAAGGCGCCTGGCTTCAAAAGGCCCTGCAGGAAAGCGCACATAGTCTGCAGCGCGCGGAAGACTTGCGCGATGGTCTGTTCGTCGCTGGCGAAGAACCCTTCGATGCGGTAATCGTCATGGCGCTCGACGGCGCGCTGCTGCCCGCGCTGCACGGCATCCTTCCCGGACTCTCCAAGGTCGGCGCCGGCGCGACGATCATCGCCGTGCTCGGCATCGAAGCGAGCGCGAGCGAGCGCTCGAAAGTGCTGCGCGCGGGCGCCGACGCGTGCTTTCGCTACCCGTTCTCGTTCATCGAGATGCACGAGCGCATACATGCGCTATTGCGCACCACGGCGGCGCCTGGCGGCGGCGTGCAGGGCGCACAGCCCGCGCAGGCCACAAACGGCGCCCAGCCCCTCCAGAACACGCCACAACTCGACGCGGGTACGCGCGAGATCGTGGAGGGTTCGCGCCGCGCGGAACTCACGCGCCGCGAGTACCTGCTCGTCGAATGCCTGCTGCGTCAGACCAACGTGCCTGTGCCGCGCGATCAGATGATCCGTTACGCGTGGCCTGAGAAGGACGACATCGACGCGTCGACGGTCAACCTCGTTGTTTCGCGGCTGCGGCGCAAGCTCGCGCGCCAGGGCATCGAAGTGCGCATCGAAACCATCAGTCGCTACGGCTATCAACTGACGTTACCCACGTTCGACTGATCCGCGCGCAGAGGTAACCGTTTGTGGGAACCGGTTACCTATCCGGATCCTGGCACATGCGTTTGTTAACATCAAAAAGCGAACGGCACGCTGAATGCGTGCCGTTCGCTTGTGCTCGCAAAGCCCCGCCTGTCGTGCTCAGTGCGCGTAGAGCGTGGAATTCAGGTACGCAAGCTGACCGTCCTGTTCCGCTTGAACGAGTTCGTGGTACACCTCGGCGCGCGTCTTTTCATGCACCGCTTGCCCATAAGGCGGTACCCATCCGCCGGGCGCGACCGTGGGGGCCGTATCGTTCGACGCGACCTGGGTGGCAGCCGCGGGCTGGCTCGCCTGCGTGCCGGCCGCGGGCGCTGTGGTTTGCGCAAAAGCGGACGTGGTGGCGACAACACCGGTGAGCGCAGCGATGATCATGAGAGCCTTCATGTGACTATTCCTCCAGGAGTGAGATCGGTTAGCCGGTTAGCGAATGCGATAAATCGCATCCCGGTGTGAGTAGAATAGTTAGGTCACCCTATCGAACCCGATGCAGCACCATGAAGAAATGTTTATCGGGCTGAGAGGATTCGGTGAAAAGAAAAACCCCGCGCAAGGGCGGGGTTCGAGGGATGATAAAAGCCGCTACGGCTGCTTCAGATGCGTTCAGGAAGCCGCCTTGCCCTCGTGCAGGTCCTGTGTGCTCCAGCCGCCGCCTATTGCCTGTATGAGGCCGACGGTGGCATCGAGGCGCCGTGTGTCCAGTTCCAGCGAGGCAATCTGCGTCGAAAGCTCGGTCGTTTGCGCCGTCACGACGTCGAGGTAGCTCACCACGCCGTCGCGGTAGCGCGACATCGAGAGCGTGAGGGTGCTTTGCGCCGCCGTGAGCGCCTCGTCTTCGCGCTGCGCTTCGTCGCCGAGATGATGCAGCAGCGCGAGATTGTCCTCGACCTGCTGGAACGCGCTCAACACCGTGGCCTTGTACTGCGCGCCGTTTTCGGCGAGCTTCGCCTGCGCGCCGCGCACGACCGCCGCGCGGCGGCCGCCGTCGAAGATCGTCATCATGAGCGTGGGACCGATGGACCACATCTCGTTGGGCGCGACGATCCACGGCGAGAACGTATCGCTCTGGAAGCCGCCGTCCAGCCCGAGCGAAAGATCGGGGAAGAACGCGGCCTTCGCCACGCCGATCTGCGCGTTGGAGGCGGCGACGCGCCGTTCTGCCGCGGCGATGTCGGGCCGCCGCTGCAGCAGCGCCGAGGGTAGACCCGCGGGCAGATTCGGCAGATGCGGGCGGATCGTGTCCGGCGCGACGTTGAATTGCGAGGCGGGCACGCCGATGAGCGTGGCAATGGCGTGCTCGTAGAGCGCGCGGCGCGCGCTCACATCGTCGGCTGCGGCCTGCGCCGAGGCGAGTTGCGTTTTTGCACGCGAAACGTCGAGCGAAGAAGCAATGCCGCCGCGATGGCGGCTCTCAGTCAGCTCCAGCGCATGACGATAGGCGGCGATGGTGTCGTCGAGCAGCTTCGACTGCTGGTCGAGCCCGAGCAGGTCGAACCATGTGGTGGCGAGATTCGCCTGCAGGCTCAGTTGCAGCGAAGCGATATCGGCCTCGCTGGCTACGCTCGACGCCTGGCCTGCCTTCACCTCGTTGCGCACTTTGCCCCACAGATCGAGGTCGTAGCCGATGCCCACGTCTAGCGTGTTCGAGTTGTACACGTTCGGCTGATCCGAGCCGCGCAGCGGGCGCAGCGCCGACTGGCGTTCGCGCGAGACGTTCGCCTCCGCCCCGATGGTCGGCAGCAGCGCCGAGCGAGCCTGCGCCACGAGCGCATCGGCTTCATCGTGACGCGCGAGCGCTGCGGCGACATTCGGATTCGCCTTCGCCACCTGCGGCTCGAGCTGATTCAAGACGGGGTCGTCGAACGCATGCCACCATCCGTCGCGCGGGAGCTGGTCGGCGGGGCGTGCCGTTTGCCAGTCGCCCGCTTCCTTGAAGTGCGTGGGGATGGCGGTGGCGGGCGCGTGATACGTGGGCGCGAACGAGCATGCCGAGAGGAGCAGGGCCGCTGCGAGCGCAACGGCGCGCAACGGGTGCGCACGCACAGACTGCTTAGCCATGCGCACGCTCCGTGTCGCGCACGGCTGCGGTCTGCGTCGACTGCGCGCCCGGCGCGCTGGTCGACGCGAGGCGCACGAGGTCGCCGTTCGCGAGCGAATCCGGCGGGTTGTCGATCACACGCTCACCTGCATGCAGGCCGGCGGTGATTTCCACGCGCGTGCCGAGATCCGTGCCTATCGTCACGTCGCGCAACTGCACGTGTTGATGCGCGTCCGCGACAGCGACCTGCATGCCGTGCGCGCGGAAGATCAGCGCGCTCGCGGGCACGAAGAGCGCGTGCGCGTCGCCCGGCATCGCGAGGTGAACTTCGGTGTATTCGCCGGGGAAGAGCAGGCCCTGCTTGTTGTCCACGGCGAGTTGCACGAGCATCGTGCCCGAAGCGGGCGAGATCGACTGGTCGGTGTCCACGAGCTTCGCGTCGAACTTCACGCCTGGGCGCTCGGGCACGGTGAGCGTGGCGTGCATGCCGGGCTTGATCGAGGCGGCGTCGCTTTGCGGCACGCTCACGTACACGCGCAACTGGCTCGCATCGGAGACGGTGAAGAGATCGGGGCCGCTGCCGCTGCCCGCGTCGATCAGCGCGCCCACATCGGTCTTGCGTGCGGTGACGATGCCGTCGAACGGGGCCGTGATGCGCTTGAACGATTCGAGCGCTTCGAGCCGCCGCACGTTGGCCTCGTTCGCCTCTACGGTGGCTTGCTTTGCAATCAGATCGGAGGTTTTCTCGTCGGCCTCCTGCTGCGAAACCGAATCCTGCTTGAGCATCTCGGTCCAGCGCTTGGCGGTGGTAGCGGCGAGCTTTTCGTTCGCGACGGAGTTCTGCAGATCGGCGCGCGCCTGCTGAAGCTGCTGGTCGAGGTCTGGCGTATCGATCACGCCGAGCAGCTGGCCCGCCTTCACGTGCGTGCCGATGTCGGCGTACCACGCGTGCAGGTAGCCGGACACGCGCGCATAAATGGGCGCGTTGATGTAGGCGGCGAGACGCCCCGGCAGCACGAGCGGCTGCGACGCCGGGCTCGCTTGCGGCTGCACAGTGGCGACGGTGGGAATGGCCTGCGCGTCGGTCCACGTGGCGAGTTCCTGGTGCGCGTGGACACGGCTGAATATGCCGCCGGACACGATGCCCGCCGCGACCATGAGCGCAATGGCGGCAGTAGATTTCAGGTGGCGCAGCGGCTGCGGCGAGGCGATGTCGATTTCAGTAGACATGGGCTTCTCCCGATTCGAGGGCAGGTTGATCCGTGGATGATTCGGTATGCGTAATATTGTCGTTGCCTTTGTCGCGTTTGTGCACGAGGCTGAACACCACGGGCACGAACAGCAGCGTCGCGCAGGTCGCGCAGAGCAGGCCGCCGATCACGGCGCGGCCGAGCGGCGCGTTCTGCTCGCCGCCGTCGCCCATGCCGAGCGCCATCGGCGCCATGCCGATGATCATCGCAAGTGCCGTCATGAGCACGGGGCGAAAGCGCGTGAAGCCCGCTTCGAGCGCGGCGCGCATGGCGTCGCCGGTGACGGCCAGGCGCTCGCGTGCGAACGACACCACGAGAATGCTGTTCGCGGTCGCCACACCCATGCAGAGAATTGCCCCTGTGAGCGCTGGCACGGAGAGCGGCGTGTGCGTCGTGAACAACATCCAGACGATGCCGGCAAGCGCGGCGGGCAGGGCGCTCACGATCACGAACGCATCGCTCCACGAGTGGAAGTTCACGACGATCAGCAGATAGATAAGCCCCACTGCACCGGCAAGACCGAGCAGAAGACCCGTAAACGCGCTGTTCATGGTCTGCACCTGGCCGCGCATGGTGACCGTCGAGCCCTTTGGCAAGTCCTTCGCCGTAGCGTGAATCACCTTGTTGATCTGCGAGGAGACGGCGCCGAGGTCGAGGCCCTGGGTAGTCGCGTAGATGTCGTAGAGCGGTTCGATGTTGTAGTGCGAGACGACGGCGTCGCTCACACCTCGCGTAATCGTGGCGATACCGCCGAGAATCTGCGAACCGCCGCTCTTGCCCGTGACCGGCAGGTTCTGCAAGTCGGAGAGCGTAGTCATGCGGTACTGCGGCGTTTGCGCGACGATAGGATAGGACACGCCATTCTTCGGATTGAGCCAGTAGGTCGGCGACACCTGGCTCGTGCCGGAAAGGCTCGCCACCACGGAGTTGGTCACATCCTGCTCGGTAATGCCGAGTTCGTCGGCACGCGAACGGTCAACGGCAACCGTGAGCTGCGGATACGTCGATGCCTGCTGGATGCGCGGGTCGGCAATGCCGGGAATCCTCGCGATCTGGTGCAGCAGTTCATTCGCGTAGACCTTGTTCGCAGCCTGGTTCGGTCCGCTCACCTGCACATCGATCGGAGCCGGCGAACCGAAGTTGAGAATCTGGCTCACGATATCGGCGGGCAGGAACGAGAACGTCGTGCCAGGGAACCGGCGCGGCAGTTCCGTGCGCAGTTCGCGCACATACTGCGCGGTGGGCGCGTGAGATTTGGCGAGCGAGATCAGGATGTCGCCATCCTGCGGCCCGATCGTGCCGCTGTTGTTGTAAGTCAGGTTGATGCCGCTGTTTGGCAGTCCGATATTGTCGATCACGCTGGTGAGCTGGTTGGGCGGAATGGCCTCGCGAACGGTGTCTTCGATATGGTCGAACAGGTCGGCGGTTTCCTCCACGCGCGTGCCGATGGGTGCGCGCACGTGCAGTGCGATTTCGCCGGAGTCGATGTCGGGGAAGAAGTTGCGGCCAAGGAACGGCGTGAGCGCGAACGAGAGCGCGACGATAGCGAGAAAGCCCACGACGAAGCGCCGCCGGTTCGTGAGCGCGAGGCCGAGCACGACGCGATAGCCCGCGCGCACGCGCTCGAAGCGTCGCTCGAAGCCGCGTTGAAACAGCACGAGTGGATTGCGCGTGGGCGGCGCGTGGTCGTGTGAGCCATGCGGCGCCATGACCGCGGCCAGTTCGCCCGAAGCGTGACCTTGCGAAGCGTGCGGCTTGAGCAGGTAGCGCGCCATCATCGGCACGAAGGTGCGCGAGAGCACGAACGAGGCAATCATGGCGAAGATCACGGCCTCGGCCATCGGCACGAACAGAAAGCGCGCAATGCCGTCGAGCAGCAGCATCGGCACGAAGACGATGCAGATGCAAAGCAGCGAAACGAGCGCCGGCATGACGATCTGCGCGGCGCCGTCGAGGATCGCGCTGCGCACGTCCTTGCCCTGCTCGAGGTGCCAGTTGATGTTTTCGATGGTGACCGTCGCGTCATCCACCAGTATGCCGACCGCGAGTGCGAGACCGCCCAGCGTCATCACGTTGAGCGTTTCGCCGCACGCGGCCAGGCCCGCGATCGCGGCGAGCACGGCGAGCGGAATCGAGGCGGCGATGATGAGCGTCGAGCGCCAGCTACCGAGAAAGAGCAGGATCATCGCCGAGGTCAGCGCGGCCGCGATCAGGCCCTCGCGCGCCACGCCGCTCACTGCGCCTTTCACGAACACCGACTGGTCGGAGAGTGCGACGAGCTTGAGCCCCGGCGGCAACGACTGCTCGATGAGCGGCAGCTTCGCCTTCACCCCGGCAATGATGTCGAGTGTCGAGGCCGAGCCGTTCTTCATGATGCTCATGAGCACGGCGCGGTGACCGTCCACGCGTACGATGTTGGACTGAGGCGGATAGCCGTCGCGAACGTGGGCCACGTCGCGCATATAGATCACGGCGCCATCCACGGTCTTGATGGGCAGCGCATTGAGCTGATCGATCGTGAGTGGACTATTGTTCAGGCGTACGTTGTATTCGTAGCGGCCGATTTTCTGCGTGCCGGCGGGAATGATCTGGTTCTGTTGCGCGAGCGCCGTAGCTACGTCCTGCGCCGAGAGCTTCTTCGCCTGCAGCGCTTGCGGGTCGAGGTCGATCTGCACCTCGCGCACCTTGCCGCCGTAGGGCGTCGGAATGGCGACGCCCGCCACGGAAAGCAGTTGCGGCCGGATGAAGTTCGTCGCGTAGTCAGCGAGCTTCTGCTCGTTGAGCGTGTTGCTCGTGAGCGCGAGCTGCAGCACCGGCACCGTGGACGCGTTGTAGTTGAGGATCTGCGGCGGCGTGGTGCCGGGCGGCATCTGCTTGAGCACCGTCTGCGAAACCGAGGTGACCTGGGCGGTGGCCGTGCGGATATCGACCGTCGGCTGGAAGAAGATCTTCACGACGCCGTAGCCGCGAAACGACTGCGACTCGATATGCGCCACGTCGTTGACCGTGGTGCCGAGCGTGCGCTCGTAATAGCTGACGATGCGGCCCGCCATGTCGTCGGGCTGCAGGCCCGCATAGTTCCACACGACACTGATGACGGGAATGCGGATATCGGGAAAGATATCGGTAGGCGTGCGTAACGCTGCGAGCGGGCCCGCGATCAGGATCAGGAGGGCCAGCACAATGAACGTGTACGGACGGTTCAAGGCTAGCCGGACGATTTTCAGCATCAGATGGGGCTCCGTTCAGAACATCGGCGCCAAGCTGCGCGCCCCGCGTGGGTGCAGCCGACGCCGGTATTGTGTCGGGCGCGTCCTAACACGCGGGAGCCAGGCAAATGAAAAAAGATTTAGCTGCGCGAGGCTTCGTTATAAAGAAGGACTACGAATTGAAACGAAGCAGAGAAGGCGGCAGCAGCATTGAGGATTGCGTCAACCGAGCAGATAACCCGAGCCGCGTATCGTGCGGATGAGCGAGGGTTGGCCGGGGGTGTCCACACGATTGCGCAGACGTCCCACGTGAACATCCACGAGATTGGTGCCGGGGTCGAAGCGGCCGCCCCACACGCCTTCGAAGATCATGGTGCGCGTGAGCACCTGGCCCGCATGGCGCATCATGAATTCGAGCACGCGCAACTCGGTGGGACGCAGGCGCAGCACCTTGTCGCGGCAACTGAGCCGGCGCTTGACGAGATCGAGTTCGAGCGGGCCCACGCGCAGTACGGTTTCCGTTGTTGCCGGGCGCGTGCGACGGCGCACGAGCGCTTCGACACGAGCGGACATCTCGTCGATAGAAAACGGCCGTGTGAGGTAATCGTCGCAGCCGGCGCGCAGACCCTGGATGCGCTCCTCCACACTGGTGGTCGAACTCATCACGATCACGGGTGTTTCGATCCCCACGCCGCGCATGGTGGTGACGATCGTAAGACCGTCGAGGTCGGGCAGACGCCGCTCGAGCGCGACGACGTCGTAGTCGCCCGCCATCACCATCGCAATGCCTTCGCGCCCCGAGCGGGCAACGTCCACAGTGAAGCCGGTCGAAGCGAGCGTGGGGACGACGGTGCGCTCGGTCACGGCGTCGTCTTCAATGGTTAGTATTCTGGGCATGGCTTTCCACCCGTTGTGACGAAAAGAACTAGAAGCAGCATCAGGCAACAGCGCGCAGCGGCGCCGGCGCAGACCGCGTCTGCGCCACATTCGTGCGGAACTGCTCGACCGCGAAGTCGATGAAACTGCGGATCTTCATCGTGAGGTAATTGCGGCCGGAATAAATGATCGAGATGTGCTGCACCCCGCCGTTCACGTCGAACGCGTTGAGCACCGGCAAGAGCGCGCCGCGCGCGAGGTCGTCGGCTACGAGCGGCAGCGGCAGCAGCGCGATGCCCATGTCCGCGAGCGCGGCTGCGCGCACGGTTGCGTAGCCGTTGGCCGTCATCGGGCCGTTCACGTTGATGCGCTGCACGCCCTCGGCGTTCGAGAACTCCCAGTGGCGCGGCGCATCGGAAACCGCGAGCAGGCCGTGCTCGGCAAGTTCGGCAGGCGTGCGCGGCATGCCGTGGCGCGCGAGCCAGGCGGGCGTGGCCACGAGCATTTCCTTGATCGAAGTGAGCTTGCGGCTGACGAGCGAGGCATTCACGCTCTGGCGGTCGGTAGCGAAGCACACGTCGAAACCGCCTTCGATCAGGTCGATGTGCGTGTCGTAGGCCGTGACGTCGAATTCCACGCGCGGATTCATCGCGCGATACGCGCCGAGCACGGCGGGCAGTCCCGAACTTGCAAACACGGCAGGCGCTGCGATGCGCAGCACGCCGCTGGGGTCGCGAGTGGCGCGCACGAGTTCCGATTCGACTTCGTCGAGTTTATCGATCACGGCACGGCAGCCGTCCAGATAAAGGCGTCCGGCTTCGGTAAGCGAAAGGCTGCGCGTTGAGCGGTTCAAGAGGCGCATGTTCAGATGCGCTTCGAGCATGCCGACGCTGCGCGTGACGGCCGCAGCCGACATGCCGAGCTGCTTGCCGGCAAGGTTGAAGCTGCTCAGATCGACGACGCGTGTAAAGACGCGCATGGCTTGGAGCTGGTTCATGGGCGATATTCCTGGGCAGACGCGCCAGCACGAGGGCGAGCGCGGGCATCGACGCCGCGCATGGCGGCGACGTTTCGTACACGCTTCGAGCGTGGTCAGACGGGAAGAATGAGTAGGCTGGCAGCGCGCCTAATTTGGCAGCGCTTGCGCGAAGACATGCGCGTCGCGCTGCGCGGCGGCCTCGTGTGCCGAGAGTGCGGCCTTGAGCCGATGCGCGCTTTCGGTGGGAATAGCGAAGCCGGCCCAGCCGAGGCCGGTATGACGCAGAAACACCACGGTGCCGTCAAAAAGCGGATTGCGTTCCGTGTACCAGCACGGATCGATCTCGAGCACATATTGATGCGAGCGCAAAGGTTGCTCGGGTACCGCTGGCTGCATGTGCGCGCGCAGCTTGCTGAGTTCTTCGATCAGACCATCCACATCGGGCGTATCGAGCAGCGCGACCTGACTGCCCACCTTCACGCAAACCGCGTGCTGGCCGTATTCGTTGACGAGTTCGATAGACATCGGCTTTTGCATATTGCGTTCCTCGCAGTGCTGAAACTGGAAGCCATTATCGGTGCCCAATCGGAACGCATGCTTTAAGTTGCGGCGCACTCCAGATGAAAACAAATTTAGAAAACGACAACTCGCTTTCCCGCAACAGCGCAGTCATGAGCTGCGCGTGTTAATAACGCGGCCCTGAGAATGGCCATCGTTTCATGCAGCGCGTTGGAAGTGCTTATTCTTATACGTGCTGTTTGCGCAATTGCGGCGCGTGATTATTGCGCCCGCCGGCGAGAAACGCTGCAACGAAAAGCAGAATGCCGATAATCGCCACGGTCGTCGCAAATGCGTGAGCCACCTGCGCGCCGTTCGTTTGCGGCCCGGCAAGCGCGAAAAACAAGCCGCCGAGCAGCGCCACCGCGAGCGCCGCACTTACCTGCAAAACCGAGCTGACGAGCCCAGCGGCAAGACCTGACCAGCGCCTGTCGACACATTCGACATTGCGCCTGACGAGTGCGGGCAGTGCCACGCCCTGGCCGAAACCGATCAGAAAGAGCGACGCGCTCAACGCGTGCAATCGTTCATCATGAACAAGCATCGCAGTCCAAAATAATCCGCAACCCTCGATTGCCATGCCGGCCGCTGCCGCGCGATGTCCGAACCGGCGCGCGATCAGCGGGTTGAGCAGCGGCCCGATCAAAAAGCCGATGCCCAGGGGCAGAATACGCAGCCCGACCTCGAGGGGCGCGAGCCCGAGCGCGCGCTGCACGTAAATCGCGAACATCATGAAGAACGGTGCGAGCGAATAGAAGAAGAGCGTGGCGACGAGCCCGCGCACGAGACCCGGCGCGGCAAAAATAGTGGGCGGCACGAGCGCATCGCGCCCGGCGTTCGCGACACGCGCCTCGTAACGCCAGAAGATCGCGAACAGCGGTGCGGCGCACGCGAGCAGCGCCCACGTCCAGACCGGCCAGCCGCGCTCGCGGCCTTCGATCAGCGGGATTACGAGCGCAGCCAGCGCCACGGCGAGCAAGGCCATGCCGCCGGGATCGAGCTTCGCGGGTTGCTCCGAGCGGCTTTCGCGCACGAGCCAGTACGCAGCGGGCGCGGCCACGATCACGACTGGCAGGTTGATCAGAAAAATGCTGCGCCAGCCAAGCCCGAATACATTAGCCGAAACGAGCACGCCGCCGAGCGCCTGCCCCGCCACTGATGCGATCCCATAGGCGGTGCCGAACAGGCTGAGCGCGAGCCCCTTCTGATGCGCCGGAAAAAGCGCGTGGATCGACGCGAGCGCCTGGGGCGCCATGACGGCTGCGGCACCGCCCTGGAGGACGCGCCCCACGACCAGCGCACCAGGCGAACCGGCGAACCCGCATACGGCCGAAGCGGCTGCGAACGCGACTATCCCCACGAGGAAGATGCGCCGCCGGCCGTACAGGTCGCCGAGCCGCCCGCCCGTGATGAGAAAGATAGCGTAGGTCGCCGCATACGCGGAAATCACCAGTTGCGCGATGGCGGCGCTGGCATGCAGATCGGTCTGCATGGACGGCAGCGCTACGTTGACGATGAAGAAGTCGAGCGGCGGCAAGAGCGTGCCCATCAGCAGCACGGTCAACGCCGACCAGGTGCGTGCGCCCGCTCGCGTGGGCGGCAATTCCACAGTCGAAAGGTTCGTCATGCGGCCTCCATATGGGACTAATTGGTTCCAAATTAACCAAAAAAACTAGCGGATGGCGCTCAGCGCAATTTCAGCAATCGCGTCCATCGCCTGTTCGCCGGCGTCGGTCTTGCCCAGTACGCGCATGCCTTCGATCGTGCAGAGCAGGAAGCGCGCGAGGTCGTCGGCGTTCTGGTTGGCGGCCAGTTCGCCCGCTGCCTGGCCGCGGCGGATGGCGCCGGCAAGCAGCGCCTGCATGCGCGCGAACATGTCCGTGACGCGCGCTTTCACCTCGGCGTCGAAGGGCAGGCATTCGGTGGCGGCGGCCGTGACCGGACAGCCCGCAAGCCCTTCGAGGCCGGCGGAAAGGCGCACGTAGTGACGCAGCGCCTCACGCAGCGCGGTGCGCGCCGAGGCGTGCCGCAGGTTGCGCGTGAGCCGTGCGATACCGCGCTCGGTATAGAAGTCGAGCGCCGCGAGAAAGAGCTGGTGCTTGTCGCCGAACGCCTTGTAGAGGCTGCCGCGCGAAAGCTGCGTGCCTTCGATCAAGTCGGGCAGCGACGTGGCGGCATAGCCGCGCGCGCGAAAAACCTCGAGCGCGTTCTGCACGGCTTCTTGCTCGTCGAATTCACGCGGACGGCCGGGGCCAGAACGGGTATCGGATTTCATGGCTTTATTCTAGACCAAACGATTCCGAATTACTGAGAAAAATGCGTGGAGTGAGTCCAAACATGCATACAGGATGAATTATATGTACGCACAGAAATATCAATTGTTGATATTTGGCGCGCATCGGTAATCTGGCTGACATACCGACCAGCAAGCCCCACTATGTCCCGCACCGCACTCATCGAATGGCTGACGAGTTTCGTGCCCAACCCGGCCGCGCCGCAATGGCGCGAGCGGGGGCGGCGCTGTGGCGGGGCGTTGATAGGCATCGCGTTCACGGGTCTTGCGACGCACTTGATGTTTGGCGCGGCAGGCGATATCCCGCTCCTCGTGGCGCCGATGGGCGCTTCTGCTGTGCTGCTCTTCGGCGCGTCGGATAGCCCGCTCGCGCAGCCGTGGTCGATTCTTGGCGGCAACTTCGTCTCAGCGCTGGTCGGCGTGGCGTGTGCGCAATGGATCGCCTCGCCGGTCGCAGCGGCTTCCGTGGCCGTGGCGCTCGCGATCTGCGCGATGTTCCTGTGCCGCTGCGTGCACCCGCCTTCAGGCGCCGTCGCGCTGACCGCCGTGCTCGGCGGTCCCGCTGTCCACGCGCTCGGTTTTCACTTCGTGCTCGCGCCGATTGCGTTCCAGTCCGTCGCGTTGCTCAGCGCCGCGCTCGCGTTCCATGCGCTGACCGGGCACCGCTATCCACGCGCCGCATTTCGTCCGACGCCAGAGGCCGCTGCCGCGCCACTTGCCGCGCTCTCGCAACATCTGCTGGAGCCGCTGGATTTCCCGCAAAAATCGTTCGAACAACTCACTTGTGAGGAAATCATGTCGATCGGCTGTCCCGCCGTGCCCGCAACAATGGGTGCGCGAGCGGCGCACGAAATGTTTCGCCGTCACGGGGCTTCGACGCTGCCCGTGGTCGATGCCATGGACCGTGTGGTTGGCGTCGTCACGCACCACGCGCTCGGTGACCTCGCGCCAGCGGCTGGCCTCAAGCGCCTCTGGATCGCGCTGCGCCGCACGGTGCTGCGCGAGTCGGCGCGCGTGGAAGAAACGGTGGAAGCGGTGATGGCGGCCGGCGTGCACGCGGTTCATCGGGCCACGCCGCTCGCGCATCTGGTGCCGATCTTCATCGAGCACGCCTACCACGACATCCCCGTGATGGACGATGCGCGGCGGCTCGTTGGGGTGGTCAGGCATTCGGACATGATCCGCTGGCTCCATCACCATGCAGGCGCCGCTCAGGCCGCAGCAGCAGCAGCCTGAGGTTGCTCAGTGCCGCGTTACACCACGAACAGCAACGCTGCGAACACCGCATAGAGCCAGCCGACGTGCGTGAGTTGCCGGCTGCGCACCTTCGGCGCGCGAAACGCCCACTGCAGGAACAGGATGGCGACCATGGTCGTCACAGCCGCGAGAATCGAAGGCGTGCCGAGATGCCACGGCGTGAAGAAGAGGCCGAACGCCGTGGGAATGGTGGCCTGAATCATCATCGCGCCGCTGATGTTCGCGAGCGCCAGCCGCTCCTTGCCCTGACGCACCCAGATGATCGCGTTCATGATCTCTGGCAATTCGGTTGCGATCGGGCTGAACAGCACGGCGGTCAATTGGGGGCTCAGGCCGAGCCACGGCCCCACGGCGCTGATCTGCTGCACGAACAGATGCGAGGCCGCGAAGATCACCGCGAGCGCGCCCAGTGTCTGCAGGAGAATCCACACCATCGCTGGATTCTCGTCGTGCGGGCGCAGCTTCAGCGGTTCGAGGTCGCCTTCGACTTCGCCGCTGTCTTCGGCGGAAAGCTCCTTCCAGCAATAGAACGCGTAGGCCGCGAGAAACGCAATCCCCAGCAACGGCTTGAAGCTGAACACCACGAGCCCGAGCGCGATCTTCGCGACGAAGATCGCGAGGAACCAGAGCTGGTCGCGGCGCAGGCGGCGCGTATTCACATCGACGTGGGCGGCGCGCTCGCGGCCCACGCGCTTCGCGGTCGCGAGCAACGCGACGCCCACCACGGCATACGCGATCGTGCTGAGCGCGAGCGGCCCGCCAATCGCGGCGCCCACGCCAATTTCCTTGTGCGCGGGATCGCCGCCGAAAGCGACGGCAACGAGCGTGACCACGCTCTCGGGCAGCGCCGTGCCGAAGGCGGCGAGGATCGTGCCGGTGGCGGTTTGCGTGACCTTGAGCTTCTGGCCGAGCCACTCGACGCTATTGACGAAGGTCTCGCAGGACAAATAGATGATGCCGGCCGCGGCAATGAGCAGGGCGAACGTCAAGATCATGACGAACGCTCCGTGGCGCAAATGAAGAAGGGATGCGGGGCGAGACGAGTCATTATTTTTGCCGTGATGTGCGAGCCGGGCACCGAAACCATGACGCTTCCCTTCGCCCGGCTCGGGTGAAAGGGAAAACGTCATAGGTCTCGTCAGGCCGCGCAGTTGCAGCGATACGCTGCAGTCACTCGCAATACGGCTGCCGACGCCATGGTGCAGGAGCACCAATTATGTTGACGGCGGCGCAACACCCAGGCAGGCGTTGCAGACTACTCCCCTAAGACAGGGGGCGATTATAGCCGAAGTTCATGGCGGCGAGCGATTTTCAGCGCGCGCGCCGTTCCCGCTGCGCAGCATCAGACTCAGAACTTGTGACGCAGGCCGACCATCACCATTGCCTGCTTGTCGTTAGTGGAGTCGTTACCGAAGTCGCCGAACGAGGCGACCGCGTTCACGAGCTCACCGGTCTCCGCATCGATCGTCTTGCCCGACGCCTTCTGGTAGCCCGCGAGCGCATAGATATCGGTGCGCTTGGAGAGGAAGTAGTCGCCGCCCAGGCTGAACTGGTTGTAGCTCGCGTCCACGCCGTTGCCATGACCCTTCGTGTAGTTGTAGCCGAAGCCCACGAGCGCGACCGGCGTGACCTGATAGTTGATGAAGGCCTGGCCGGTGTTGAACTTCGTGTTGCTGTTTGCGCCAGCTGCGCTCTGATAGTTGGCGTATTCGACGTTGCTGTACGCGAGGCCCGCCGTCACCGGTCCGTACGTGTAGTCGCCGGCTGCGCGAATGATCTGCAGCGAGTTCGCGGAAACGAAGCCGCCCGTAATGGCGGCGGAATCTACGTTGACATCGGTGTTCGGATTCAGGCCGTCGAACGTCGCGACCGTGCCGCCGTTGCTGTTGGCCTTGAAATAGCCCGCACCGAAGCCGAACGGCCCATGGTTGTATGCGGCCGCCACGGCCCACGTCTGACCCGCGCCCGTGCTGCCCGGCTGGCCGCCGAACGCATACATCGCGCTCATCTGCAGTCCGCCGAAGTTAGGGCTCGCATACTTGATCGAGTTGCTGGTGCGGTAGCTGTTGTCGTAGTTGTCCATGTCGCCCGGCGTGGCGAACGCGGAGCCGAATGCACCGTCGTTGGTGAGCGGCTGGAGCAAGTCGATGAGCGGATCGTACTGGCGGCCGAGCGTGACGGCGCCTGCGGTGGCCGAATTCAGGCCGACCATTGCCGTACGGCCGAAGAGACGACCGCCCTGGCCCTGCTTGCCGTTGTCGACGTTGAAGCCGCTTTCGAGCTTGAAGATCGCCGAAAGACCGTTGCCGAGGTCCTCGGTGCCGCGCAGGCCCCAGAGGTTCGGCGACATGTTGCCGGACATCATCTGGAACGTGCCGCCCGAGCCGTTCTTGCCTTGCTGGTTGCCGAACCAGGCAACGGAGGTGTCGAGCGAGCCGTAGAGCGTCACGCTGCTTTGCGCGTGGGCGATCGAGGCAAACGATGCCAGCGTGAAAGCGGCGGCGAGAGCGGTTTTTTTCATTGAATGGTCTTCGTGAATGAGTGGCAGGTGTGAGAGTGAATTCGCGGCGCGAGAAGGCGCGGTGTGGCCGGCGGCCCGAAATTCAGCGGCGATTATGCGTAACGCCTTCCATGGACGAATTTGAAAAACGGAAAGACTGAGTTTCAGAAAACGCATGAGCGCGAATGTGCCGCCAGAGCGGCTTCGCAAGGCTTCGAGATGCGATGGCGTTGTTTTTTTGCGCCGAACTTTCCTGATTGATAAGAATGACTAAGTAAATATCGAAACTGAGATTCGTCCGTGAACGATTAAACATTTCTTCATTTTCGTGCGGATGTTTGGCGAAAGTCGCGCCTCTATCCTTGCCTCACGAGTCGCAACGCGATTCGATGCCGGAACGGGCAACGCTTCCGGCCATGAACCGATGGCCCCGGCCCGTGAGGCCGCACAGGAGAAACGAGGTGAAGATATTCAAGAGCGGCGCGTGCGTCGCAATCATGCTGTCGATATCGGCGCTTGCGCATGCGCAGACGGCGGCGAGCGCACCGCAAGCGAGCGTGCAGCAGTTGGCAAGCGCACAAGTCCCCCAGGCCGATGCGGCGATCACGCGCGCACAGGTGCGTCACGAACTGGTGCATGCCGAGCGCGACGGGCAGATCCAGACGCTCGATCGAACGCTCTACGCGCACCACTAACGCCGCCCGCGTGCTCCCGTCGCGGCGAAGCAGGCCGCGCGTCGTGACGGAACCTCGTAACGCGGCCTGTCAACGTCGGCTCATCGCATACCATTCATGAAATCACGCATTCTTTCTTACGTGCTGCGCGCCACGCTGTGCGTTACTGTCGCCGCTGCCTTCTCCGGATGCGCGAACCTGCATCCGCAGCCCAACGGTCCCGGCGATTGCGTCGGGCCGGCCGACTTCTGCGTGCCGTTCTTTGGCTCCTGATTCGCGCGGTCGTTTCGTCTTGCAGCCGTGTTCGCGCGCCGCTTGGGGTCTGCGGCGGCGCGCATAATACGCGTTCGGGTGGCACATCCACGATCCGCATGTACGAGGAGACCCATGAATCGCGATATCCGCACCGACGCCGAAGTCCTTGCATCATGGCAGCGCAACGCGACGCCCTGGATCGCCGCCGTGCGCGGCGGCGAGATCGCGAGCCGCCGGCTCGCGACGGACGCAGCGGTGCTCGACGCCGTGCTCGCGTGCACACCGCGCAGCGTGATCGATCTCGGCTGCGGCGAAGGCTGGCTCGCGCTGGCGCTCGCGCGCCGCGGCGTCGCGGTCACGGGCGTCGACGCGGTGCCCGAACTCGTGGAGGCCGCGCGCGAGGCGGGACTCGCGGACTGCCGCCTGCTGACGTACGAGCAGGTCGCGCAGGGCGCATTGCGCTGCCGCGCCGATGCGGTGGTGTGCAACTTCTCGCTGATCGGAGCGACCTGCGTCGATGATCTGCTGCGCGCGATGCCCACGCTGCTGGAGCCGCAAGGCACGCTCATCGTGCAGACGCTGCATCCGCTCATGGCATGCGGCGATGAACCTTATGTCGATGGCTGGCGCGCCGGATCGTGGGCCGGATTCAGCCCTGCGTTTCGCGACGCGCCGCCGTGGTACTTTCGCACGCTGGAAAGCTGGATCGCGTTGCTCGAAGCAAGCGGTCTCGCTTTGCGCGCGTTGCGCGAGCCGCTCGACCCACGCAGCGGCAAGCCCGCTTCGGTGTTGTTGATGGCGCAACGGCGCGGCTGACAAAAGAGGAGGCCGAGACAGTGGCGATGACTTCTCACGTCTAGATCGGCGTCATAGCCACGTCGAGACCTCGATCGATGAACTCCGCGCGCTGCTCACGTCGAAACGCCGAACAGCTGAACGACCACGCCACGCAACCAGCGATTCCCCGCCTCGTGGTGATATCGCGCATGCCAGTGTTGCCGCACGGCGAATCCATCCACGGGAATCGGGCACGAATGGACGGCCAGATCGCCCGCCTGCGCGAGCGTTTCGCCGATGTGACGCGGCAGCGTCGCGACCAGGTCGGTGGTCTGGACGATCGTTCCGAGCCCGAGGAAACCCGGCAGTTGCAGCACGACATCACGCTCGATCCGCTCGCGCGCCAACGCCTGTTCGAGCAACTGCGCACCCGTGCCCGATTCGATGGCGACGTGCCCCTCTGCACGGTACTGCTTCAAATCGAGCCGCCCGCGAATGCGCGGGTGATGGCGGTTGGTCAGGCACACCCAGTCCTGTAGATAGAGCTGCTGCTGATAAATGCCGCCGCTGAGCCACGGCACATAGCCGATCGCGAGGTCGGCTTCACCCGACTCCAGCGCACGCTCCGTGTTGCCGTCGATTCCCGCCGCCTCGAGCCGGATACCGGGCGCCTGCGCGCGCACATGCGCGAGCAGGCGCGGCAGCAGCGTAATGTGGCTCGCATCCGTCATGCAGATGCGAAAGCGGCGCTGCGCCGTTGCAGGATCGAATGCGATCTCCCACGCAACGAAGCGCCTGAGCGATTCGAGTATCTCGCGGCAAGGCCCGATCAGCGCGTCGGCTTGCGGCGTCGGCGCCATGCCGCCAGGCGTGCGGATGAAAAGCGGGTCCTGCAAATGCTCGCGCAGCCGCCCGAGCCAGATGCTGATAGTCGGCTGGCTCTGCCCCAGTTGCTCGGCGACGCGCGTGACGCTGCGCGTGTCGTAGAGCAGGTCGAAGAGTTGCAGCAGCTTCAGATCGGGTAAATCGGGCGGCATCATGGCTCGGCGGGCATTATTGTCTGGCGTAATGATGTCATTGTAGTCATTGCATTGCCGATATGGGCGCCAACTCCTATCGTGTGCCTACACGTCAAGGAGAAGCCCTGTGAAGATTGCGATTCTCGGCGCCGGCGCACTAGGCTGCGCGATCGGCGCCACCCTCACGGACGGCGGCCACGAAACCTGGCTGCTGGACCGTTCGCCCGTCCATGTCGAAACGATGCGTCGCGACGGTCTGCAGGTCGACGACGAGAACGGCACGCGACGCGTCCCTGTGCGAGCCGCGACCCTGGCGAGCGACGTCGGCGTCGCCGACGTGGTCGTCGTGCTGGTCAAGTCCTTCCACACCGACGCGGCGATGCGCGGCGCACTCGCGCTGATCGGGCCTGAAACGCTCGTGCTGTCGCTGCAGAACGGACTCGGGCACGAAGACGTGCTCGCCGATATCGTGGGCCGCGAGCGTGTGCTGGCAGGCAAGACGTATGTCGGCGGCGTGTTGCGCGGTCCGGGGCATGTCCAGTCGGGTGTGACCGGCAAAGCGACCTATATCGGCGAACTCGATGGGCGGATCACGCCCCGGGTGCAGGCGATCGCCGAGGCTTTCAACGCCGCCGGGCTGATGACCACGGTCAGCGACAACATCATGGGCACGATGTGGGACAAGCTGCTCGTCAACGTCGCCACGGGCGCGATCACTGGCATCACGCGTCTCACCTACGGCCAGCTTTACGACGAGCCGTTGTTGAAGGCGACGGCGCTCGCTGCCATCGGCGAAGCCATGGCGGCAGCACAGGCGGCGGGCATCACGCTTTCGATGACGGACCCCGAACAGGCTTGGGCACTTGCGGCCGAAGGTCTCTCTCCCGCGTTCAAGACGTCGATGCTGCAAAGCCTCGAAAAAGGCTCAGTCACGGAGATCGATTTCATCAACGGCTCGGTGGTGCGCTGGGGACAACGGCTCGGCGTGCCGACGCCCGTCAACGCGACGCTGGTGGCATGCATCAAGGGCATCGAACGCGCGATGGCCGACGAGCAGCGCAAGGAGGCAACGGCATGAGCGGCTCGAAGGCTTATCTGGAGCACGTCGCGATCTGGGTGAAGGACGTCCACTGGCATATCCGCTTCTTCGAAGACGCGCTCGGCATGACCCTGCGCGAAGTCGATGGCACCGTCGACGCGCCGAGTCAGTACTGGACGATTGGTGGCCTGCAGTTCATTCATGCGCCGCAATACGAAGGGCCTGAAGGGCGCCTCGCGCATCTTGGCGTCATGTGTGAAGACCTGGAAGCGGCGTTGGCTGCGGCCCAGGCCTATGGTGTCAGCGAGATGCCGCAGGGTCGCAACTGGCTGCGCCTGCCCGATGGCCTTGCCGTCGAACTGATTCAGGCGAGGCCCGCGTCGTGTGTCGCGCAGGCGCTGAGCATCAACCCGCGCGCGGAGGCATGAGTATGACGATCATCGACAAGTACTGGGACGACGCCCGCGAAGGCGACGAGTGCGTGAGCCCGAACTACATCGTGACGAAGGAGCGCATTCTCGCGTACGCCGACCTCACGGGCGACCATACGCCCGTGCACGTGGACGAGGCGTATGCCAACGCGAGCCACTTTGGCTGTCTCGTCGCGCATGGACTCTTCGGGCTCTCGATTGCGGATGGCCTCAAGACCCAGAGCGACTATCGCTTCCTGCCCGGCATGTCACTCGGGTGGACCTGGGATTTCCTGCTACCCATCAAGGTCAACGACGTGCTGCATGTGAAGTTTCGCGTTGGCGCGATGCGGCCGAGCAACAGCCGTCCGGGCTGGGGCATCGTCGCGCTGCCATCGGAGCTGATCAATCAGGATGACCAGGTAGTTCAACGCGGCGAGCATCGTCTGATGGTGCCGCGTCGGCCGCGGGCGTTCTGATGCAGGCCCGTCCACTCGAAGGCATACGCGTTGTCGACTATAGCCACTTCCTCGCTGGTCCCTACGTGGGCCGCTGCCTTGCGGCGCTCGGCGCCGAAGTCATCAAGGTCGAGCGCCCCGGCAGTGGCGACGCGGGACGCCAGCACGCGACCGTGCTCGACGACCAGCAAAGCGGCTACTTCCTGCAACTGAACATGGGCAAGCGCGGCGTCAGCGTCAACATGAAAGATGCGCGCGGCAAGGAGTTCATGCGTCGCCTGTGCGACTCGGCGGATGTGTTCGTCGAGAACTACCGCCCCGGCGCGCTGGACAAGCTAGGGCTGGGCTATGAGGCGTTATCGGCGCGCAATCCGGGTCTCGTCTACTGCTCGATCTCGGCATACGGTCATACGGGCCCCGACGCACATCGCGCCGGTTTCGGCCTGATTGCGGAGGCGAAGAGCGGCGTCATGCAGATGGTGGGCACGCCGGGCGAACCGCCTCCGCTGCTGCGCATTTCGCTCGGCGACATGTACACGGGCATTCACGCGGTGGCGGCGATCAACGCGGCGCTGCTCGGGCGGGTGAAGAGCGGCCGCGGCCAGCACATCGACATGGCGCTGTACGACACGCTCGTTTCGATGCACGAGTACGCGGTGCAGTGCTACACGCTGCGAGGCGTGCTGCCGGAACAGACGGGCCACGACATGCCGACCTCGACGCTTTATGGCGTGTTTCGCGCAGCAGACGGCGACCTTGTGATCGCGGCGCAAGTGGACGATGCATGGAAACGCCTCGCCGCGTTGATCGAATTGCATGGCGGGCCCGCTGGATTCGGCAGCGATTCGCGCTTTCACGATAGCGTTGGCCGCAACGCGCATCGGCAGGCGATTCTCTCCGTCGTGCAGCCGTGGGTCGCGGCACGGCCCGTCGCAAAGGTGCTCGAATTGCTCGATGGCATCGATGTGCCTTGCGCGAAGGTGCAGCGCATCGACGAAGTGCTCGACGATCCGCAGATCCAGGCGCGCGGCATGGTGGTCGAGCAGCATCATCCGCGTTACGGAACGCTGCGTCTGCCCAACCTGCCATTCCGCTTTTCTCATTGCGACACGACTATCCGCGACGTCGCGCCCGATCTCGGTCAGCACAACACGGAGGTCGCGCAATCGCTCGGCTTTTCCGTCGCCGAAATCGACGCGATGCAAAGTGAAGGCGTTCTCTATTCGAAGTGAGACACCATGATTGACCAGTATGCAGTGATCGGCAACCCGATCGGACACACGAAGTCTCCGCTGATTCACGGCCTCTTTGCCGAAGCGACGCAACAGGCGATATCCTATGTCGCGATCGAAGGCCCGGTGGACCCAGAGGATGGCTTCGCCAGGGTAGTGCACCAGTTCGCCGACGCAGGCGGCAAAGGCATGAACGTCACGGCGCCCTTCAAGCTGAAGGCATTCGCGCTTGCCGGCGAGCGCAGCGAACGCGCGGCGTTGGCGGGTGCGGCCAACGCACTCAAGTTCGAGAACGGCCGGATCTTTGCCGAGAATTTCGACGGGATTGGCTTGTTGCGCGATATCGAGGTCAATCTCGGCGTTCCGCTCGCCGGCAAACGTGTGTTGATGCTCGGTGCCGGCGGCGCGGCCCGAGGCGCGTTGCTGCCGTTTCTCGACGCGGGTCCCGCCGAACTGGTCATCGCCAACCGCGACGTAGCCAAGGGTGAGGCCTTGGCCGGCCAGTTTGGTGCACGTGGCGCTGCGTTGCGTGCTCGCGGCTACGCCGATCTGCCGGCGATGGGCCGATTCGATCTCGTGGTCAACGCGACCTCCGCGAGCCTGACGGGTGAGTTGCCGCCCGTCCCCCCGAGCGTGTTCAGTCCCGATGGCACCGCGTATGAGCTGGCGTACGGCAAGCGGCTCACACCGTTCCTGCGGCTCGCGCGCAATGCAGGCGTGCATGGCGTCGCCGACGGCGTCGGTATGCTGGTCGAGCAGGCCGCCGAAGCGTTTGCATGGTGGCGCGGCGTGCGTCCGCAAACGGCAGCCGTTATCGATCGTCTGACCGTGCCGCTCGACTAAGCGTGCAAAGGAAAACCCGATGAAGAACGTCCTGATGCTTCATGGCATCAATCACAACATGTTCGGCAAGCGCGACCCCGCGCAGTACGGAACGGTGACGCTCGCCGATATCGATGCCAGGTTGCAGGCGCTGGGCGAAGAACTGGGCGTGCAGGTCGAGTCGTTCCAGACGAACAGCGAAGCGGCGATGTGCGAGCGTATCCATCGCGCTTATGAAGAAGGCAAGGACGCCGTGTTGATCAACGCCGGCGCATGGACGCATTACAGTTACGGTATCCGCGACGCGCTCGCGGTCCTGACCTGTCCGGTCGTCGAGCTGCATATGTCGAACATTCATGCGAGGGAGCCTTTCCGGCACCATTCGGTGTTCACCGATATCGTTAAAGGACAGATTTGCGGGTTCGGGATCGAGAGCTATCTGCTCGCCTTGCGGGCGGTCCGTGCGGAGATCCGTGGTTGAGCGCCGCGCCGCGGCTTCAACAGCCGGCGCGCAATACAATTGGCGCCGAATCACAACGACGTAGGCATCGCGGCTGACACCGGCTTGTGCGCCGCTGAAAAAGAGGAGGCAGAGACGATGGCGATGATTTCTCACGTCTACATCGGCGTGAACGATTTCGAGCAGGCATTTACGTTTTATTCCCCAATCATGCAGGCGCTGGGCTTTGCGCTGAAGTTCCGTGAGCCCGACTACCCCTGGGCGGGCTGGATGGAACCGGGCGTGCCGCGCCCGCTCTTTCTGGTGGGGCGGCCGTGGGACGCCGACGCCGCACAACCCGGCAACGGCCAGATGGTCGCGCTGCTCGCGCCTTCGCGCGCGGCCGTGGACGCCGCTTACGCCGCCGCGCTCGCGCACGGCGGCGCCGACGAGGGCGCGCCCGGCCTGCGCCCGCATTACCACGCGAACTACTACGGCGCGTACGTCCGCGACCCCGAAGGCAACAAGCTCTGCGTCTGTTGCCACGATCCCGTCGGTCATTGACTCGCCGCGGCACGAGCCATCACACGGGCGTCCTGGTCGCTGTGCTACCCTTGCCCTGCCTTGGGCCGAGGGTGCTTGCGCGCGTGTGAACGACCGCCGGCGGACGGCCCGGTGCATCGAAGTCGAAAATCGAAGTCCTGAACCAAAAGTCCCGAGCCGCGCCGCATCGCGCGCATGCGCAGGGACCACGATCAATAACAGGAAGAAGACCCAGATGAAAAAGCACGACACACAACGCGCAAGCGCGCGCGGCCGCTTGCGCACGGCGATGGCCGCCGTGTTGCTGGCGGGCGGCGCCCAAGCCGCGCATGCCGCCACCGAAATCCAGTTCTGGCACGCCATGGAGTCCCAACTCGGCGAGCGCGTGAACGAGATCGCGCAGCAGTTCAACGCCTCGCAGAGCGAATACAAGATCGTGCCCGTCTTCAAGGGCACCTACGACCAGACGCTCGCCGCCGGCATCGCGGCCTATCGCAGCGGCGACGCGCCCGCCATCCTGCAGGTGTATGAAGTCGGCACCGCCACGATGATGAACGCGAAGAAGGCCGTGCTGCCCGTGTACGACGTGATGAAGACCGCCGGCGTACCGCTCGACGAAAAGGGCTTCGTGCCGACCATCGCGAGCTACTACAGCGACGCGAAGACGGGCCATCTCGTGTCGATGCCGTTCAACAGCTCGACGCCGGTGCTCTACTACAACCGCGACGCCTTCAAGAAGGCGGGGCTTCCCGATGCGCCGCCGAAGACCTGGCCCGAAGTCGCCGCGGACGCCGCGAAGCTCAAGGCTTCCGGCATGAGCTGCGGTTTCACCACGGGCTGGCAGGGCTGGATCCAGATCGAGAACTACAGCGCTTGGCATGGCGCGCCGATCGCGACGCGCAACAACGGCTTCGACGGCCTCGACGCGCAGCTCGAAATCAACAAGCAGCTGCAGGTCGCGCATATCGCCTTCCTGCAAGATATGGCGAAGCAGGGCACGTTCACCTACGTGGGGCGCAAGGACGAAGCCAACGCCAAGTTCTATAGCGGCGACTGCGGGATCATGATGGGCTCCTCGGGCGCGCTCGCGAACGTCCAGCAATATGCGAAGTTCAAGTTCGGCACCGGCATGATGCCGTATGACCCGAGCGTGAAGGGCGCGCCGCAAAACGCCATCATCGGCGGGGCGAGCCTGTGGGTGCTGGGCGGCAAGAACCCCGAGGTCTACAAGGGCGTGGCGAAGTTCCTCTCGTACCTGAGCTCGCCGGCCGTGGCCGCGAAGTGGCATCAGGACACGGGCTATCTGCCGGTCACGAAGGCCGCCTACGAACTCACGCAGCAGCAGGGCTTCTACGCGTCGCATCCGGGCGCCGACACGGCCACGAAGCAGATGCTCAACAAGGCGCCGCTGCCGTGGACCAAGGGCCTGCGCCTTGGCAACATGCCGCAGATCCGCACGATCGTCGACGAGGAACTCGAACAGGTGTGGACGGGCGCGAAGACGCCGCAGCAGGCGCTCGACTCGGCCAACTCGCGCGGCAACGAACTGCTCAGACGTTTCGAGCAGCAGGCGGCGAACTGACGTTCGCACGCTCGTGAAGCGATCCGGTGCTTCGGGTGAGGCATCGGGCAGCGCCCCAAAAGTCGGACGCCGGTCCGGTCTTTTGGGGCGCTTTGCATTTCGGCGCGTAGCGAAGGACTATGACGGCTTCGCGCTGCCGTTCCCGGTTGAAGGCGCAGGCGGCGTCCAGCCGTAGCCCAGCGCTTTGTACAGGTTCACGATTTCCGCGAGCTGCTGATCCTGAAGCTGCGACTGCTGCAACTGCGCATTGAAGAGACTGCGCTCGGCGTCGAGCACTTCCAGATAGCTCGTGTAGCCGCCTTCGTACAGGTCACGTCCCAGTGACGCGTATTGCGCAAGCGCGTCCACCTGACGCGTGGTCGCGCCGAGTTGATCGCGCGTGCGCGCCACGCCCACAAGCGCATTCTCGACATCGGCGAATGCCTGCTGGATCGTCTTCTCGTAGCTGAAAAGCGCTTCCTGCTGCACCGCTTCGGCCTGATGCACGGAACCCGCGATCGCACCGCCCTTGAAGATGGGTTGCGTAACCGCGCCCGCAAACGACCATACGCGGGCCGGCCCCAACCACAAGCCGGAGAGCGCGGTGCTCGCCGCGCCGAACATGCCCGTGAGCGAGATTTCGGGGAAGTACTGCGCGCGTGCCGCGCCGATCGACGCGTTCGCTGCAATGAGCGTCTGTTCGGCCTGCAGAACGTCGGGGCGGCGCTCCAGCAACGTGGAGGGCAACCCGGCGAGAATGGCCGGCGCGCTCAGGGCGGCGATTGCCTTGCCGCGGGGAATCGGGCCCGGATTCTGGCCGAGCAGCAGGGAAATGGCGTCCTCCTGCCGCGCGACCTGTTGCTGGATGGCGAACAGCGCAGCCTGCGCCGATTCGTACTCCGAGCGTGCCTGGCTTAGCTGCACCTGCGAGACGACACCGCCGGAATAGCGCTCCTCGAAAAGCGCCAGCGCGGCCTTGCGGCTCGTGACCGTCGATTGTGCGATCTGCGCCTGGTTGTCGTAGTCGCGCAGTTGCAGATACGACGTCGCGACATTCGAAATGATGGCGATGCGCGTGGCCTGCTGTGCGGCCTGCGTGCCGAGATAGTCGGCGCGCGCGGCCTCCGTCATGCGCCGCAGCCGGCCGAACAGATCGATTTCCCACGAGACCATGCCGTTGAGCTGGAACTGGTTGGTGGTCACGGACGGAAAGCCGGCCAAAGGCACAGCGCGGCTTCGTGACGGATCGAAATTCACGCCCACCTCCGGGAAGAGGCCCGCACGCGTCGTGACGTAACGACCGTAGAACGCCTCGACGCGCGCGGCCGCAATGGCGAGGTCCTTGTTCTGCGCGATCGCCTTCGCGATCAGGTCGTCGAGCACGGGGTCGTTGAACTGGCGCCACCACTCGAGCGAGGCATCGACGGGCTCGGCCTGCGGCGAGGCGTAACGGAAGGACGAGGGCGTCTCAACCGACGGACGATGATAGTCAGGCCCAACCGCGCAACCGCCGAAGCACACCACGCCAACGATCAACGCAAGAGGGCGCAGCGTGCAATAGAAACGTGTCGTCATCGCTTAGTCCTCCTGTGAACGTGTTGCAGACGTCGCGGCTTCACCCTTGCTGCGCGCCGAAAGCGTTTCGAGACCCCAGAAGAACATGGGAATGAAGAAGAGCGCGATCAGCGTGGCGCCGAGCATGCCGAACACCACACCGGTGCCGAGCGAGCGCCGGCTCGCCGCCGATGCGCCACTCGCGATGGCGAGCGGCACGCACCCCAGGATGAACGCGAGCGAGGTCATGACGATCGGACGCAGGCGCATCTTCGCGGCCTTCACCGCGGCCTCGAACGGCGAAAGCCCTTCCTTCTCGCGCATCTCCACGGCGAACTCGAAGATCAGAATGGCGTTCTTCGCCGCTAGCGCGATCAGCACGGTCAGGCCGATCTGGAAGTACACGTCGTCTTCCATGCCGCGCAGCAGAAGACCCACGAGCGCGCCGAAAATCGCGAACGGCACGGCCAGCAGCACGCCCAACGGCAGCGACCACTTTTCGTACTGCGCGGCGAGGATCAGGAACACCATGAGCAGCGCGAAGCCGAACACCAGCCCCGCGGTCGAGCCCGCCTTCTTTTCCTCATAGGACTGCCCGCTCCACGCGTAGCTGTAGCCTTCGCCAAGCGTTTCCTTCGCGATCTGCTCCATTGCGGCGATCGCTTCGCCCGAGCTGTGGCCCGGCGCCGCATCGCCGGTGATCTGGGCCGCCGGGAAGTTGTTGAAGCGCGTGACGATGTCGGAGCCGGGCACAAAGTGGAAGGTCGTCACGGCCTTGATCGGCACCATCTGTCCGGTGTGATTGCGCACGTAAAGCTGCTGGATGTCCTCAGGCTGCATGCGGTACTGCGGTTCGGCCTGCACGATCACCTGGAAGAGGCGGCTGTCCTTCGGGAACTGGCTTACATACGAGGACCCGAACATCGTTTGCAGCGCGGAATACACGTCCTGCACGGGCACGCCGAGCGACTCCGCGCGTTCGCGGTCCACTTCCACCATCAACTGGCGCGAACGCGAATTGATCGTGGCGTTCACGCCGCGCAGCGCCGGGTTCTGGCGCGCCTTTGCGATGAACTCGCGCACCTTGTCTTCGAGCTGCTGATAGGTGGCGTCGCCCGTGCTTTGCAGCCAGAACTCGAAGCCGCCCGTCGTGCCGAGGCCCGGAATCGAAGGCGGATTGAGCGGCACGACCACGCCGTCCCTGAAGCCCGAGAACACCTTGCTCGCGTCGCGGATCAAATCGGCGGCGGTGCCGTTCTCGCCGCGCGCATTGAAGCCCTTGAGCGCGATGAAGAGCGTGCCGGCGTTGGCCTTGTACTGCGAATCGATCAGGCTGTAGCCGCGCGCGCTCGCAACGGCGCTCACCGCCGGCTGCTTCGCGAACCAGTCCTCGGCCTTCTTCGAGAGGTCGTCGGTGCGGTCGAGACTCGCGGCGTCGGGCAGAACGACCGCGCCGAACAAATAGCCCTGATCTTCCACAGGCAGGAACGACGAGGGAATGTGCTTGAAGAGCCCGCCCGTCGCGATGAGCATCAAGGCGATCAGCGCGAGCGAGAGCATCACACGCCGTATCGCCGTCTTCACCCAGCTCGCATAGCCTTCGGTGAGACGTTCGAACTTGTCGTTGAACCAGCGGAAGAAGCGGTTCTTTTTCTGCTCGCCGGGTTTGAGCAGGATGGCGGCGAGCGCGGGCGAGAGCGTGAGCGCCACGAGACCCGAGAGCACCACCGAGACGGCGATCGTCACCGCGAACTGCTTGTAGAGCTGTCCCGTGATGCCCGAAAGGAACGCCACCGGAATGAACACCGCGAGCAGCACGAGCACGATGGCGACCACCGGCCCGCTCACTTCATCCATCGCGCGCTTGGCGGCTTCCCGCGGCGCGAGCTTGAACTCCGTCATGTTGCGCTCGACGTTCTCGAGCACGACGATCGCGTCGTCCACCACGATGCCGATGGCGAGCACCATGCCGAACAGTGTGAGCATGTTGATCGAAAAGCCGAACGCCGACATGCCGATGAACGCACCGATGATCGACACGGGCACGGCGAGCAGCGGCACGAGCGTGGCGCGAAAGCTCTGCAGGAACAGGAACACCACGATGATCACGAGAATCACGGCGTCGCGCAGCGTCTTCACGACTTCCATGATCGACTCGTGCACGAACTCGGTGGTGTCGAGCGCGATCTCGTATTTGAGGCCCGGCGGGAAGCTCTTGTTCAGATCGGCGAGCGTTTGCTTCACCTGCTTTGCCACCTGCAGCGCGTTGGCGCCCGGCTGCTGGTACACGGCGATCAGCGTGGCCGTCTTGCCGTTGAAGCGGCCGCGCAGCGTGTAGTCCTTCGCCCCCAGCTCGGTATGGCCGACGTCCTTCAGGCGCACGAGCGACGCGTCCTCGCCGGCACCCGCGCGCAGGATGATGTTGTCGAACTGTTCGGGTTCGGTCAGATGGCCCTGCGTCGCGACGGGGAAGGTCTGGTTCACAGGTCCGTTGGTCGGTGCCTGGCCAAGGCGGCCCCCCGAGAACTGCTGGTTCTGCGAGTTGATTGCGCTCTGCACGTCGTTGACGGTGATGCCGAGGCGAGCCATGCGGTCGGGCTTCAGCCACACGCGCATGGCGTAGTCGGCCGAGCCCAGAATGGCCGACTGGTTCGCGCCAGGAATGCGCTTGAGCGCGTCGAGCACGTACACGTTCGCGTAGTTCGCCACGTAGGCCTGGTCGTAGGCGTTATCGGGCGCATAGACCGCGATCACCATCATGAACGCCGACGAGCGCTTTTGCACCGACACGCCTTGCGACTTCACCGACTCCGGCAAATTGGGCAGCGCAAGGTTCACGCGGTTCTGCACGTCGACCTGGGCGAGCGACGGGTCGGTGCCGATGTTGAAATACGTGGTGAGCGTCATGTCGCCCGTCGAGGAACTCGACGAGTTCATGTACATCATGTTGTCCGCGCCGTTGACCTGCTGCTCGATCGGCGCAGCGACGTTTTGCGCCACGACGTCGGCGTTTGCGCCCGGATACGTCGTGCTCACGGTGATCTGCGGCGGCGAGATGTCCGGGAACTGCGCGATCGGCAGATTGAACATCGCCACGAAGCCCGCGACCACGAGCACGATCGAGATCACCGAGGCGAAGATCGGCCGCTCGATGAAGAAGTGGGAGAACTTCATCGCTTTAGCCTCCCGAGGCGCTGGATGCAGCGTTGGGTGCGGGCGCGGCGTGCACCCCTGCGGGTACGAGATGCTCGTTCACCGGCACGCCGGGCATGAGCCGCAACGTGTTGTCGACGATGACGTGATCGCCCGCGTGCAGGCCGGAGAGGATCAGCCAGGCGTTGCCGTTCCACTGGCCTGTCTCGACTGCGCGCTGCTGCGCCCGGCCGGCCTTGTCGATGGTCCACACGAACGCGCCGCGCGGCCCTTGCTGCACCGCGTTCTGCGGCACGGCGATCGCGTTCGGGCGCGTCGCGCCGATCAGGTGCACGCGCACGAACTGGCCGGGGCGCAGCGAACCCGTGCTGTTCATCACCACGGCGCGGATGCGGTAGGTACCGGTTTCCTCGCTCAGCGCTGCGTCGGTGAACGAGATGTGGCCGACCTGCGGGTAGGTGCTGCCGTCGGCGAGCACGATCTGCACCTCGAGCTTGCCGAGCGGCGGGAGCTTGAGCGTGCCGTTCTGCGTTTGCGTGCGCACGTCGAGCATCTCGTTTTCGGACAGCGAGAAGTTGATCCACATGGGATCGAGCTTGGCCACGTAAGTGAGCAGGCTGTTCGACGCGTCGATATACGAGCCGTCCTGCTTCTTCGCGAAGCTCGACAGGCCGGTGACGGGCGCCGTGATGGTGGCGTAGCCGAGATTGAGTTTCGCGCTCGTGACGTTCGCGCCGGCCTGTTCGAGCGCGGCGGCGGCGGCTTGTTGCTGGCCGATCGAGTCGTCGAGGTCCTTCTGGCTCAACGCGTTCTTCGCGGCGAGCGGACGCACACGGTTGAGGTTCGCCTGCGCGGTTGCGAGCCGCGCCTTCTGCTGCGCATACTCGGCCTGCGCGGCGTCTAGCGCGGCCTGGAAGGGCTTGCGGTCCATCACGAACATCACGTCACCCTGATGGACCAGCGTGCCTTCCTCGTACACGCGTTTTTCGAGAAACCCGTTCACGCGCGAGCGGATCTCGACCTGCTGGGAGCTTTCGGTCTGGCCGACATACTCGAAAGACACGGGCACGTCGCCGGGCGTGATCGCGATGGTATCGACGCTGGCGGTGTGCAGCGCGGCTTCGGGCGCTTTCGCCTTATGGCATGCACTGATGCCGAAACAGAGTCCGAGCGTCACGCTGGCCAAAGCGTATTGGATAGGTCGGGTCATTGGATTTTTCTCATAGGCGAAAGCGCCACGCGTGGGTTTATCTCCATTCGATAAAAAATGGAGATGGAGAATGGGTGGCGGAGATCGAAAGAAGGAGGGCGAAAAGAGGAAGATGATTGCTACATCTCGAAATCAAATGACCTCGCGATGATTGAGCCGCGTCATAGGTGACTCGGATGTTCTGACGGCGAAAGGTTTGAGAAAGGCCGGTCCTGCCAAAACAAATACGAAGTTTTGTAGGATTTGCGTCAGTTCTTCTTGAGGAAGAGAAAATATTAAAAGGTGGATATTCGAAAATCTGAAATGATGAGATCGAATGCGAATGACTCGTGATTCACTCCAGTATGAATAACCCATAAAAATGCCGCCTTGTCGAGAACGCCTTATCGGGAAAGGCGGCCGGCAAGGCGGCGGGTGCGGCGAAGGTGCTTAGAAGCGGTGGCGGACGCCCGCGCTCACGACAAACTGGCTCTTGCTAGCCGACGGGGCATCGGTGCCGTTGATCTGCACTGCGTTCGCGCCGACGGAATTGTTGGCGCCGATCTGCGCGACGCTTTGCGCGTAGAGGTCGGTGCGCTTCGAGAGCGAGTAGTCGGCCATCAGGCCGAACTGGTTCCAGTGCGAGGAGCGGTTGTTCGTGTCGCCGCTGACCGGCGTGTTGCGCAGGCCCTGCGTGTACGTGTACGACGCACCCAGGAAGAAGGCAGGCGTGAAGTTATAGCGCGCGTTGACTTCGTAGTTGTTGTAGCGGAAGGAACTGTCCGCAATCTTGTCCTGGAGACGAGTCTGCGTGAACACGGTGCCGACCACTGCGGGACCGAACGTGTAGTTCGCGCCGAGACCCCAGACACGCTGGTTCTGCACCTGGAGGAACTGCGCGAGGGCGGCATCGTTGCCTTGCACTGCGCCGTTGGTGTTGCCCCCGTTCAGACCTTGCATCTGCAGATAGGCCGCCGCTACCTGCAGGCCGGCGTACTGGTAGCCCGCGCCTACGCTATACGAGCGATTGTTGGCGAAACCGCCCGCCTGATTCGAGAAGCCATACATGCCGCTCATCGAGAAGCCGGCGTAGTTCGGGCTTTGATACTTGATCGAGTTGTTGGTGCTGATCGTGCTGTTCAGGTTGTCGGCGTCGCCCCAGTGCGCGAAGTAGGTGCCGCCCCACGAACCCGTTGCGGAGATCGGCGCGAGGTAGTCGACCACGGAATCGTACTGGCGACCCAACGTGACCGTACCGTAGTCGTTGCTCGACAGACCGACCACGGCCTTGCGATTGAAGAGCGAGTTGTCGACCAGCTTGCCATTGGTCACGTTGAAGCCGCTTTCCAGGTTGAACACGACCTTCATGCCGCCGCCAAGGTCTTCTGCGCCGCGCAGGCCCCAGCGGCTTTGCTGGACGTTGCCGCCGGTCAGGCCGAACATCGACTTGCCGCCGGTCAGGCCGGTGGGCGTGAGGTCCGAAGGCTTCGCTTCGTTGCTCACGTAGGTCAGGCCCGCGTCGATGAGGCCATAGAGCGTCACGCTGCTCTGGGCGTGCGCCGTGCCTGCCAGGGCAGCGGTAGCCGCCGCGAACGCCAAGGTTTTCTTTTTCATGGTTGATTGCTCTATAAAATCTGACAGATGATCGGATCGGATTATTGCTACAACACGCGTTATTTAGTCCTACTTTTGATGTGGAATCGACCATATCGCATGTGGAGACGGAATATAGAGCCCGGATGGGATTTTTACTACAAAACAAACGGAATTCTTATTTCACGTAAGTTGAAAAACTCGTGACGATTCAAGGCGCTGCCGAGGCCTCGGGCCGCAGACGGTTCCGGATTTCTCGTTTGCCCCCGCTTGTATCGAAATTCATGTTGCCTGAAGGCAACACGCAGTTCGCGAAAGATAAAATATAGATTTGTAAAATTTGATGCTGATATCGGGAATATGAAAGGCGCGATGATTAAAATCTTTCGGTATCCGTGTAACTTTTTTGAAGAATCATGTTGAATCAACTACAGGCGATGCGTGTTTTTCTTAAGGTCGCAGAGAACAATTCCTTCAGCCGTGCGGCAACGAACCTCGATCTCTCGAACGCGGCCGTCACGCGCTATGTGGCGCTCCTGGAGGCGCATCTCAAAACGCGCCTCATCAACCGGACCACTCGCAGCCTTTCGCTGACCGAGGACGGCCAGGCCTTCGTGCAAGGGTGTCGTCAGATGCTCGAACTGATGGACTCGATCGAGTCGTCGGTCGGGCGCGGGACGTCCGAGCCGAGCGGCACGCTCAAACTCGTGGCGTCCGCGTCGTTTGCGCTCGTCGGGCTGCCGCAGCTCATGATGGACTACTGTCAGCAATTTCCGCAGGTCAAGGTGGACCTGACGCTGCTGCACCGCAATGTCGATCTCGTCGAGGACGGTTTCGACGTCGGCATTCTCACGTCGCGTCAGGTGAGCAGCGGTACGCTGGTGCGCCGCCCGCTCGCGGCGTTGCGCCAGATCGTGGTCGCGTCGCCAGAGTATCTCGCAGCCTGCGGCGAACCGCAGACGCCGGCTCACCTGTGCACGCGCGGCGTGCTTGCGCCTTCGCGCGAAATCCATGGGCGCGATTGGTACTTCGTCAACGCGCAGGGGGAAGAGGAGGCGATCAGCGTCGATCCGCGTTGCACGGTCAACGACATGATCATGCTGCGCCAGCTGGCGCTAGTGAATATGGGCCTCGCGATCCTGCCCGAGGCGTATGTCAGGGAGGACATCGAGAACCGCTCGCTCGTGCCCGTGCTGTGCGACTACGAGATCAGGGAAGGCGCCAAGGAACTGGCGCTCGTCTATCCCGGAAGACTGCATGTGTCGGCGAAGGTCCGAAGCTTCGTGGACCTCGCCATCCAGCGGTTTCAGGGCGATTTTGCCTGCGCTGGAACCGCGTGAGTCGCTGGACCGGCGCGTCGTGGCCGCCGCTTCAGAACCACGCGTCCTGCATGTCGAGCGTGGTGCGATCGAGCGAGGCGAGCAGATCGAACTGCGGGCCTGTTTTCGGCAACTCCCACGCGAAGAAGTAAGCGGCCGCCGCAAGCTTGCCGCGATAGAAGTCAGCTTCCTCTTTGCTCGCCGCCGCATGTGAGGCTAGCGCTGCGCGTGCCACGAGCGCCTGTTCCAGCCACACCCACGCCATGACCACGTGGCCGAACGCTTCCAGGTACACCGAAGCATTGGCGAGCGTGACCGCCGGGTCGCCTGCTGCCCACAGTTGCTGCGTGACTTCCGTGAGCCGCCCGAGTGCGGCTGCGAGTGCGTTTGCGTGGGTCGTGTCGTCTTCCGCGCCCGAAGCGTGTGCGCGTTCGAGCGTGGCTTGCACGCGCGCTACGAAGATCTTGAGCGCCGCACCGTCCTTGATGACGACCTTGCGGCCGAGCAGGTCGAGCCCCTGTATGCCGTGCGTGCCTTCGTGAATCGGATTGAGCCGGTTGTCGCGATAGAACTGCTCGACGTTGTACTCGCGCGTGTAGCCGTAGCCGCCGTGCACCTGAATGGCGAGATCGTTGGCGGCGAGACACCATTGCGAAGGCCAACTCTTCGCGATGGGCGTGAGCAGGTCCAGCAGCAGCGAGAGCGTCTCGCGCTCGGCGCCGCTGGCGGCGTTCGCTTCGTCCACCAGTTTGGCGCACCAGAGGTTCAGTGCAAGCGCCCCTTCCACGTAGCTCTTTTGCGCGAGCAGCATGCGGCGCACGTCGGCGTGTTCGACCAGCCTGACTTGCGGCGAAGCCGGGTCCTTGCCCGCCGCGCCCACGGGACGCCCTTGTGGACGGTTGCGCGCGTAATCGAGCGCATGCAGATAGCCGGTATAGCCGAGCATCGTCGCGCCGAGTCCCACGCCAATGCGCGCCTCGTTCATCATGTGGAACATGTATGCGAGCCCGTGGTGCGCTTCGCCCACCAGATAGCCGATCGCGCCTGCGCGGCCGCCCGGCGTGTGTTTCGTGCCTTCGCCAAAATTGAGCAGGCAGTTCGTTGTGCCGCGATAGCCCATCTTGTGATTGAGGCCCGCGAGCACGACGTCGTTGTGCTCGCCGCGCGAGCCGTCCACGTTCACGAGATATTTGGGCACGACGAAAAGCGAAATGCCTTTCACGCCGGCAATAAGCTTGCCGTCGGGGCCGGGAATCTTGGCGAGCACGAGGTGCACGATGTTGTCGGCAAGCTCGTGCTCGCCGCCCGAGATCCACATCTTGTTGCCACGCAGACGATATTGCGCGCCGAGCGGCGAGTCGCATTCGAAGTCCGCACGCGTGGCGACATCCGAAAGCGAAGAACCCGCCTGCGGCTCGGACAGGCACATCGTGCCGAAATAACGGCCTTCCAGTTCGGGGCGCACGAAGGTGTCGATCTGCTTTGCGCTGCCGTGCGCGAGCAGCAGGTTCGCGTTGCCGATGGTGAGGAACGGATAGGCGCTCGTGCCCACGTTCGCACCCTTGAACCACGCGAAGCCCGCCTTCTCGACCACGAGCGGCAACTGCATGCCGCCGTATTCGTAGTCCTGACCCGCGGCCATCAGGCCCGCGTCGCTGAAAGCCTTCAACGCCGTCTTCACCTCGGGGATGATCGTGACCGTTTCGCCGTCGAAGTGCGGCTCGTGCTGATCGTTCTTTTTGTTGTGCGGCGCGAAGAGGTCGGTGGCGATCTTCTCGCAGGTGTCGAGCGCGGCGTCGAACGTTTCGCGCGTGTGGTCGGCGTAGCGCCCGATGCGCGTGAGGCTTTCGACATCGAGCCATTCGTAGAGCAGGAAGTTCAGATCGCGGCGGGAAAGGATCAGCGACATGGCGGCACGGTCTCGCATCGTGGAGGGAGAAGTCGGGAAGCCTACCTAAAATAGAACGATCGTGCTATTGGTAATTTCTCCGGTTTGGCCCGCTCTACCCAATGGGCGAACGCAGTCATCCATGGCGTCGTCACGGTTTATATCCGCGATTGCACGCGTGAATAAATGGGGCTCGTAGCGCGTGTAACAATAAAAAATAGGACCAAAACGCTGCAAACGTTTGCAAATACTTGTCCCACAAAGGGTTTCCTGAAGTTTCCTTATTCGCTGCCGTAAACTCGTGCGCGGGTCCCGCTTTTCTTCCCGGACCCGCCAACGAGTCGCGCCGACGCCATTACGGCGGCTCTTTTTGCAGCCGAATTCAATCAGGCGCATCAAGGTCCACCAGCCGCCGCCGCATTAACGCCCACCTGCAACTTTTTATTCTCATCCAAGTGTCGTTCATGCTGGCAGATACGCCGGGTCGCGCGCAGTCGCTTCGACCGTCCGGCTCGCAACAGCGCGTGGCCATTCGCGCGCTCGATGACGTCGCGCGCGCCGCCGACGCGGTGATGTACGCAACGCTCGTGCTCTCCGCTATCGCGGCGGTGCTGATTGGTTTCGTCTATTACGAGCCGCAACTCGCGCTTGTGGGCGCCGCGCTGTTCCTCGGCGCTGGCAGCTTCGCGTTTTTCTGCGCGCGCGGCACGGCGCTTTCGCGCGTCGTGCTCACGCTTGGCAATGCCGCGCTCGTCGCGCTGCATATCCAGGCGGCGCATGGCGTGACCGAATTCCATTTCGGCGTGTTCGTGCTGCTCGGCCTGCTGCTCGTCTATCGCGACTGGCGGCCGATCGTGCTCGCGGCCGGATTCTTCGCGGTGCATCACCTCGCGTTCGACCGACTGCAGGCGCTCAACTTCGGCGTGTACTGCACGCGCGAGGCGAACTTGCCGCGCGTGCTGCTGCACGCCGCCTACGTGGTCGCGCAAACGGCCGTCGAAATCGTGCTCGCGCATCGTCTGCGCGTGGCGGCCATCGAGGCGGCGGAGCTGTCGGACATCGTGCGCAGCGTGGTGCGCGAGCGCGAGGTGTGCCTCGCGGTGGAAGGCATTCCGGCAAGCGCCCCCACGGCGATCGCGCTCAAGGGGGCGATCGCCCAGATGGCGCGCGCCATGCAGGAGGTGAGCACGAGCACGGCGCACGTGGAGCAGGCCGCGCTCGAAATCGCCGAAGGCAATGCGAACCTGAGCGCGCGCACGGAACACCAGGCGGGCAGCCTGGAAGAGACCGTCGCCTCGATGGACGTCTTCACGCGCACCGTCAAGGCGAGCGCGGAGCACGCCCGCGAGGCGAGCACGTTCGCCCGCGAAGCGTCGACGGTTGCGCAGGCAGGCGACGACGTCGTTGCGCGCATGACCGCGACGATGGGCGCCATCGAAGCCTCCGCCAAACGCATCTTCGAGATCGTCGATGTGATCGAGGGCATTGCGTTCCAGACCAACATTCTCGCGCTCAACGCGGCCGTGGAAGCCGCGCGCGCGGGCGAACAGGGACGCGGCTTCGCCGTGGTCGCCGGCGAAGTGCGCAGCCTCGCGCAGCGCGCCTCGGCCGCCGCGCGCGAGATCCAGCAACTCGTGGAGAATTCGGCGAACGAGGTCGGCGCGGGCACGCAGCTCGCCGGCGAGGCGCGCGCCGCGATGGAAAGCGTGGTGAGCAGCATTGGCCGTGCGGCCGACATCATGGGCGAGATCACGGCGTCGAGCCACGAGCAGGCGCAGGGCATCGAGCAGGTCAACGCCATGGTCGCGCAGATGGACGACACCACGCGCCGCAACGCCGCACTGGTGAACGAAGCGGCCGCGGCGTCGTCATCGCTGCACGCGACGAGTGCGAAGCTGCGAGAGGTGCTCGGCCTCGTCGCATTGTCGTGATAATGTGGCGCGACGTGCCGGGTGAACGCGTAGTGAACAAGGAGACCTTCCCATGATGAGCGTGGTGGGCTGCATCGTCTACAAGCACAACCTGTGGCTCGTCGTCGTCGCGCTGCTCATTTGCGCCGCGGGCTCGTGGGTCACCGCACGGCTCGTCCTGCGCGCGTTCGCCACGCATTCGCTGCAGCGGCTTGGCTGGTCGTTCATCGCGGCCGTGGTCGCCGCCGCCGATATCTGGTGCACGCACTTCGTCGCCATGCTCGGCTTCGAGCCGGGCGTGCCGATCGCCTTCGATCCCGTGCTGACCATCACCTCGCTGCTCATCGCGCTCGTGGGCAGTTTCGCGGGATTTTTGCTCGCCACGAGCCGGGCCGCGAACCGCCTCACGCGTGCGGCGCCCGCGCTGGGCGGCGCGATCGTCGGGCTGGCGGTCGCGCTCATGCATTACGCGGGCATGCTCGCGTATCGCGTGCAAGGCATCGTGATCTGGAATCGTGTTGGGATCGCCCTGTCGATTGCGTTCGCGGTCGGGATCAGCGCGCTTGCGCTGCATCTCGCCGGCGTGGCCGCGAGGCGAGCGCAGGACAACGCGGCCAGCGCGCGGGCAAGCATCGACGCCGGCGCCCGCGTGGTGGCGGGCGTGCTCGCACTCGCCATCGCCGCGCTGCACTTCACCGGCATGTCCGCGTTCCAGGTCTTGCCGATGCCGATCGACGGGCATTTCTCGAATCCTGCCGCGTTGCAGGCGCTGGCGCTCGCCGTCGCCTGCATGGCGCTCGTGATCGCAGGCGCCGGCTGCGTGAGCTTTCTGCTCGATGACAGCGTGCGCGCCGAATCGGTCGAGCATCTGCGCACGATGGCGATGAGCGACATGCTCACCGGCTTGCCCAATCGCGCGAGCTTCAACGCGCGCATCGACGCCGAACTGGCGCGCACGCAGGACACGCGCAAGCTCGCGCTCATCGGCATCGACCTGAACCGCTTCAAGGAAATCAACGACCTGCACGGCCATCACGCCGGCGACGAGGTGCTGCGCATTCTCGCGCGGCGACTATCGAGCTTGATGCGTGAAGGCGAGTTCGTCGCGCGCGTGGGCGGCGACGAGTTCGTGGCGCTCACGCGCTTCGCTTCGCGCGAAGAACTCGGCGATCTGCTCTCGCGCCTCGAAACCGCGCTGTACCGGCCGGTGCGTTACGACGACGCCGAAGTGCTCTCGGGCGCGAGCCTTGGCGTCGCCATCTACCCCGACGACGCCACCACCAAGACGGTGCTCATCAACAACGCCGACCTCGCCATGTATCGCGCGAAGGCGGACCTCGCGCATTCGGTGTGCTTCTACGAGCCGGCGATGGATGAGATCGCGCGGGCGCGCCGCTCGCTCACGCACGACTTGCGCGAAGCGCTCGCGCGCGGGCAACTGAGCGTGCACTACCAGGTGCAAACCTCGATCGCGACGGGCGATGTTTGCGGCTATGAAGCGCTGCTGCGCTGGGAGCATCCGCGGCTTGGCTTCATCTCGCCCGCCGAATTCATTCCGCTCGCGGAAGAGAATGGACTCATTCTCGGCATCGGCGCGTGGGTGCTGCGCGAGGCGTGCACGCGCGCCGTTTCCTGGTCGCCGCCTTACAAGGTGGCCGTGAACCTTTCGCCTGTGCAGTTCTCGCACGCGGATCTGCCGAAGCTCGTCGAAACCGTGCTGGTCGAAACCGGCCTCGCGCCCGAGCGGCTGGAACTCGAACTCACCGAGACGACCATTTTCGCGGACCGCGAGCGCTCGCTCGACGTGTTGCAGCGAATCAAGGCGATCGGCGTGAACATCGCGCTGGACGACTTCGGCACCGGCTATTCGTCGCTCGACACGCTGCGCTCGTTCCCGTTCGACAAGATCAAGCTCGATCAGTCTTTCATAAGCGAGGCTGAGTCGAGCCGCCAGGCCACCGCGATCATCCGTGCGGTGCTCGCGCTCGGCAAGAGCCTCGGCATTCCGGTGCTGGCAGAAGGCATCGAGACCGAGGCGCAGCTCACGCTGCTCGCCGACGAAGGCTGCGACGAAGTGCAGGGCTTCCTGCTCGGCCGCCCGGCGCCGCTCAGCCAGATCGTGGCGAGCGGCCAGCTTTCGCTGCTCGCCGACGATGAAGCTGTGGGGGCCGAGCGCGGTTAGACGCCTTCGCCACCGTAGTCCACGAAGCGCGGCGCGCATTGCGGCTGCCATGCGCCGCCGCTCTGCGCGAACGCGCCGCGCGCGGTGTTGTGCGCATCGAGCGGCGCTTCCGCGAGGCTCAGCACGGGCGTGACGCACGCATCGCTGCCTTCGAACACGGCGACCCATTCGTCGCGCGTACGCGTGGCAATCGTCTGCGCGATGCGTTCCTGCACCTGCGGCCAATGCGTCCGGTCGCGCTGCGGCAGTTCGAGCAGCTCTTCTGCGCCGATTCCCTTCATGAACGCCGCATAAAACTGCGGCTCGATGCAGCCCACGGCAATGTAACGGTTGTCAGCGCAACGATACGTGCGATAGAAAGGCGCGCCGCCGTCGAGCAGATTCGTGCCGCGCTCGTCCTGCCAGTGCCCCGCCGCGTAAAAGCCGTACATCATGCTCATGAGCATGGCCGCGCCGTCGGTCATCGCGGCGTCGACCACGCAGCCAACGCCTGTCGATCGCGCGCGCAGAATCGCGGCCACGACACCGAACGCGAGCAGCATGCCGCCGCCGCCGAAGTCGCCGACCAGGTTCAGCGGCACCACGGGCTCGCCGCCCGCGAGGCCCACCGCATGCAGCGCCCCCGAGATTGCGATGTAGTTGATGTCGTGGCCCGCCGTGTGCGCAAGCGGCCCGGTTTGCCCCCAGCCAGTCATGCGTCCGTAGACGAGCGAGGCGCGCCGCTCGCGGCACACTTGCGGGCCGAGCCCCAGCCGCTCCATCACGCCGGGCCGGAAGCCCTCGATCAACGCATCGGCGCTCGCGATCAGATCGAGTGCGCGCGCGATGTCGTCGCGGCTTTTGAGGTCGAGCGCGATGGATTCGCGCCCCCGCGCAAGCGGTCCCGATGGCGCGCTCGCGCCCTCGCGGCCGATGCAGATCACGCGCGCGCCCATTTGCGCGAGCAGCATGCCGCAGAACGGCGCGGGACCGAGCCCCGCGAATTCCACGACGGTGACGCCTTCCAGTGGCTTGATCATGTGAGTCTTTCTGCCTGATTCTGCGTGTGTCGATTAACGCGCCTTCACAGCGTGCGCGCGATGATTTCCTTCATGATCTCGTCGGTGCCGCCGTAAATGCGCATCACGCGCGCATCCACCCACGCGGTGCCCACCACATACTCGGACATGTAGCCATAGCCGCCGTGCAGCTGCAGGAATTCGTCGAGCAACTGGTTCTGCAGTTCGGTGGCGTTGAGCTTCGCCATGGCGGCGTCCACCGGCGAAAGCTCGCGGCGCAGATGCCGCGCAATGCAGTGATCGACATAGGTGCGCACCATCTCTGCCTTCGCACGCGCATGCGCGAGCTTGAAGCGCGCGTTCTGGAAGTCGAAGATGGCCTGGCCGAACACCTTGCGATCGCGCGTATAGCGGATCGTGCGCTCGAGCATGCCCTCGATCGAGGCGGCCGCGCGCACCGCGATAACGAGCCGCTCCTGCGCCAGTTCGCGCATGAGGTACGAGAAACCCTGGTTCTCCTCACCCAGCCGCTGCGTGACGGGAACGCGCACGTCCTCGAAGAACAGCTCGGACGTGTCCTGCGCGCGCAGGCCGATCTTGTCGAGCTTGCGCCCCTTGCTGAAACCGGGCGTGCCTTCCTCCACCACGATCAGCGAAACGCCCTTGCCGCCCAGTTCGGGCGCGGTCTTGCACGCCACGACCACGAGGCTCGCGTTCTGTCCGTTCGTGATGAAGGTCTTCTGGCCGTTGATGACGTAGTGGTCACCGTCTTTGCGCGCGGTGGTGCGCACCGACTTGAGATCGCTGCCGGTGCCCGGCTCGGTCATGGCGATGGCGCCGATATGCTCGCCGCGTGCGAGCTTGGGCAGCCATTCGCGTTTTTGCGCTTCGGTGCCGTACGCGAAGATATAAGGCGCGACGATGTCCGAATGCAGCGGAAAGCCGATCCCGCTTGCATTCACGCGCGCCAGCTCCTCGATCATGATGGCCGCGTGACCGAAGTCGCCGCCGCCGCCGCCGTACTCTTCGGGAATCGTGCAGCACAGCAGGCCTTCCTCGCCGGCTCGCTGCCAGACTGACTTCGGCACGATGCCGTCGTTTTCCCATTGGTGATGAAACGGCACGATTTCGCGCTCGATAAAGCGCTTGGCCTGCTCGCGGAAAATCTCGTGATCGTCACGGAATACAGTGCGCATATCCGGTGTCTCCAGTGTCTTTGGTTACTTCGTTATCCGTATCAGGCTGCCGACTGGCGGTAGCGCTCCTTGAGAATGCGACGCAGCAGCTTGCCGTTGTCGTGTCGCGGCAGGGCCTCCTCGAATTCGATAGAGCGCGGCACCTTGATATGCGAAAGGCGCTCGCGGCAGAACGCAATCAGCTCCTCGGCGAGCTGCGGGCTCGCGGTGTCGCGCTCGCGCGGTTGCACGACCGCTTTCACGGCTTCGCCGAATTCGGGATGCGGTACGCCGATCACGGCGGCATCGGCCACGGCGGGATGCTCGGCGAGCACGTTCTCGATCTCCTGCGGATACACGTTCACGCCGCCGCTGATGATGAGGTCGACGCGCCGGTCGCTCAGATACAAATAGCCGTCTGCATCGACATGGCCGATGTCGCCGTAGGTCGCCCAGCCGTGGCGGTTGTAGACGCTGCGCGTCTTCACCGGATCGTTGTGGTATTCGAACGAGGGACCGCCTTCGAAGAACACGCGGCCAATCTCGCCCACAGGCAGTTCGTGATCCTCATCATCGATGATATGGATCTGTCCATATTTCGAACGTCCCACCGAGCCGCGATGCGCGAGCCATTCGTCCGAGTTGATCGCCGTGAGGCCTACGCTTTCGGAGCCCGCGTAGTACTCGTAGATCACCGGGCCGAACCACGCGATCATCTGCTCCTTGATATGCGGCGGGCAGGGCGCTGCGGCGTGAATCGCCACGCGCAGGCTGCTCACGTCGTATTGCGCGCGCGTAGTCCCGGGCAGGTTCAGCAGGCGGATGAACATCGTCGGCACCCACTGGCTGTGGGTGACGCGGTAGCGCGCGATGGCGTCGAGCGCCGCTTCGGCGTCGAACTTTTGCAGCACGACGGCGCGGCCGCCCGTGTGCAGCATGCGCATGAGGTAGCGCAGCGGTGCGGCGTGGTAGAGCGGCGCCGTGCTCAGGTAGACGGAGTCGGCGTCGAAGCCGAAGGTCTTGCGCCAGGCCGCCGTTTCGGTGTCGTCGCCATCGCGCTCGTCGAACGGCACGAGCGGTTTGCGAATGCCTTTGGGCAGGCCGGTCGTGCCCGACGAATAGAGGAAGTCGCGTCCGCGCGGCAAGGGCGGCAACGGCGCGCTCGCATCGACATTGGCGAGCGACGCTTCGAGCGAGGCGAAGCCGGGCAGCGTTTCAGAAGCGCCTGTAACGAAGCAGGCAACGCCCTGCGCCGCGCCCTCGGCCACGAGCGTCGCAGCGAGTTCGTGCATGGCCTGCGAAGCGATCAGCACGCGCGCGCCGCAGTCCGTCAGGACGTGCGCGGCCTCGCGTGTTTTCAACTGGATGCTGATGGGGGTGTAGTAGAGGCCGGCGCGCTCGGCGCCGATGGCGATAACCGCGAGCGCCGGGTGATTCTCGAACAGCAGCGCAATGCCGTCGCCGGGTTGAAGGCCTAAGCCGAGGAGCCAATGCGCGATGCGGTCCGCGCGTTCGTTCAGCTCCGAGTAGGTGATGACTTCGTTGAGTGCGGGGAAGCACAGGGCTTCCCGCGTGGGTGCTGCAACAGCTAGTTCGCGGACACGCTCCACGGTCTCGTCTCCATGTCATGCGCGGCCCCAGTCATGCTGCCGAGCGCTGCCTCCACGCGCCTGACGAGCGACATCAGCCGTGGGGCGATGTCGTCGGTCAGCTGGTTGCCGCTGATGTTGAAAACTGCAATCGAACAGCTAAAAACCCAATACTCGTCGTCGATCGGGGCGGACAACGGAATCGCCACCGAATGAATCTCGCGCTGCATGTCGCCATGCGAGACCGTGCAGCCGTGCGCGCGCAATTCCTGCTGCGCTTGTGCAAGACGCTGCGCAAGCAACTCGCCCTTCGCCGGGTCGCGCGCCAGCGTTTCCTGCAGGTACTGCTCGCGCTCCTCGCCGGGTACGGTCCACAGATACGCGCGGCCCGAAGCCGTGCGCGAAAGCGAGAGCCGCGTGCCCGTTTCCGAGCGATATACCGCGCTGCCTTCGCCCTGAATCACTTCGGCATACGCCATGTTCAGGCGGTAGCCCACTGCAAGCGTCACCTGGCCGTGGCAGTAGTCGGCCAGCTCCTGCATCATCGGCCGCGCGATCTGGCGGATCGTCATGCGGCCGAGCGCCGGGGCGGCGAGGCTCAGCATCTCCGTGCCGAGCACATACTTCGAAATGCGCTCCGAATAGCGCAGCAGGCCGAACTCCGCGAGCGTGTTGATGAGCCGCAGCGCCGTGGGTTTGGGCAGCCCCGTGCGCTCGACCAGATCGCGCGCCGAAAGCTCGGCGTCTCCCATCGAGAAGCACTGCAGGATCCGGATGCCGCGCGCGAGCGCGCTCACGAGCTGCGCGTCGGCGACGTCGTCGGTGCGGGAGTTGGCCTGATCGTTCATGTCGGGTCCTTCGTCGGGGTAAGGGCGCGGCGCGTCGTGCCAGTGTGGCTCGGCTCGCGGCAAACCCCGGATTCTAGCTTCGCGCTGCCCACCGGAACAATTTTTTAAGACGCCTGGCTCATTTTTTCGCCTTCGCGATGCCGCGCCGCTCGTAGCCGCGCGTTGATGTCTCCTTTTTTGATCTCTCGGGGTCAAGCTGTGCAAATAGTGTTGCGGATCATGAACGAGAAATCAATAAAAATGATCCTAAAGTACCGAAATATGTTTACCACTATTGAAATAGTGAGTCATGGAGGTGTATTTTGAGTCGAGAGATTCATTTTTCCTGACACTCCAACCGTTGAGAGAACCATGACCAACCGCGCGGTAATCGTCGACGCAGTGCGCAGCCCAATGGGCCGGACCAAGGCAGGCGGCGCTTTCGTCGACCTTCATCCTGTAGATCTGCTCTCGCAGGTCCTCCAGCAATTAATCGAGCGCAACGACCTCGACCCCGGCAGCGTGGACGACGTGATGATCGGTTGCGTAAGCCAGGTGGGCGAGCAGGCCTCGACGCCTGGCCGCCTTGCGTGGCTCGCGGCGGGTTTCCCGCAGCACGTGCCTTCCACCACCATCGAGCGCAAGTGCGGTTCGAGCCAGCAGGCCGTCCATTTCGCCGCGCAGGCGATCATGGCGGGCGTGAACGAGATCGTCGTGGCCGGCGGCGTGGAGTCGATGAGCCGCGTGCCGATGGGGTCGTCGCGCATCGGCCGCGATCCGTATGGCGCGCGCTACCATGCGCGCTATCCCGAAGGCATGGTTGGCCAGGGCGTGAGCGCCGACCTCGTGGCGCAGAAGTGGGCGCTCACGCGCGAGGCGCTCGACGCGTATTCGGCGGAGTCGCACCGCCGCGCCGACGCCGCGCGCGCCGCGGGTCAGTTCGCGCGCGAGATCGTGTCGATCGATGTGCCGGGCCCCGAAGGCGTGCGCCGCGTGGACCTCGACGAAACGATCCGCGCCGGCACCACGGTCGAACGGCTCGCGGGCCTCGCGCCCTCGTTCGAGAGCGCCGAACTCGCGGAGCGCTTTCCGGGCATCCGCTGGAACGTGACGGCGGGCAACGCCTCGCAAATCTCGGACGGCGCCTCGGCACTGCTCATCATGAGCGAGCAGAAGGCGGCGAAGCTGGGGCTGAAGCCGCGCGCGCGCATCGTGGCCTTCGACGTTTGCGGCGACGATCCGCTCATGATGCTGACCGCCCCGATTCCCGCCACGCAGCGTCTGTTGAAGAAATGCGGCCTCACCGTCGACAATATTTCGCACTTCGAAGTGAATGAGGCATTCGCCGCCGTGCCGCTCGCCTGGCAGAAGGCGCTGGGTGCGGACGCGGCGCGGCTGAACCCGGCGGGCGGCGCGATTGCGCTGGGGCATCCGCTCGGCGCCTCGGGTGCGCGCCTCATGACCACGATGCTCAACGCGCTCGAACTGAGCGGCGGCCGCTACGGCTTGCAGACGATGTGCGAGGCCGGCGGCATGGCCAACGCGACCCTCATTGAACGCCTCTAAAGCGCAACGACGAACAACGAAGGAGAAACGACGCATGGACGAGCAGAACAAATTCGCGGGTACGGTGGCAGTGGTGACGGGCGGCGCATCGGGGCTGGGTCTCGCGAGCGCGAAGCGCTTGCTGGCAAAAGGCGCGCAGGTCGTGATCGCCGACCTCGCCAGCTCGCGTGGCGCGGCCGTGGCCGATGAACTCGGCGCAAACGCGAGCTTCGTGCCCGCCGACGTGACGAGCGCAGACGACATGACCGCCGTGTTCGAAGCCGCGACGAAGCGCGGCACGCTGCGCTCGCTCGTGCATTGCGCGGGGCGTGGCGGTGCGGTGCGCCTGATCGAAAAGGACGGTTCGCCGGGCTCGCTCGAAGCCTATGAAAACGTGGTGCGCGTGAATCTCTTCGGCACCTTCAACGCGCTGCGCCTCGCGGCGGCGGCAATGGCGCGCAATGAACCCGACGCCGGCGGCGAGCGCGGCGCGTGCGTGCTCACGGCTTCGGTGGCGGCGTACGAAGGGCAGATCGGGCAGGTGCCGTATGCGTCGTCGAAGGCGGGCGTTGTGGGTATGACGCTCGTGGCCGCGCGCGACTTGGCGAGCAAAGGCATACGCGTGTGCACGATCGCGCCGGGCCTGTTCGATACGCCGCTGCTCGCGCGCCTGCCCGAAGAGATTCGCGATTCGCTTGGCCGCATGGTGCCGTTCCCGCCGCGCCTGGGTGAGTCTGACGAATTCGCCGCGCTCGCGCTGCACATTCTCGAGAATCCGATGCTCAACGGCGAGACCATTCGCCTTGACGGCGCGATTCGCATGCAGCCGCGCTGAGTGAGGCCGACCATGAGCGACGAATTGCTGATCGAGTACCGCGACGGCATCCAGATCCTCACGATCAACCGTCCCGAGGCGCGCAATGCCTGCACGAAGGCGGTGGCCGAAGCGATAGCCGCCGCGCTCGACGAACTGGAACAGCGCGACGACCTGCGGCTTGCCATCGTCACAGGCGCGGGCGGCACGTTTTGCGCGGGCATGGACCTCAAGGGCTTTCTCAAGGGCGAACGGCCGAGCCTGCCGGGCCGAGGCTTTGCGGGGATCACGCAAGCGCCTCCGCGCAAGCCGCTCATTGCCGCGGTGGAAGGCTATGCGCTGGCGGGCGGTTTCGAAGTCGTGCTGGCGAGCGACCTTGTCGTAGCCGCAAACAACGCGCAATTCGGACTGCCCGAAGTGAAGCGCGGCCTGTGCGCGGCGGCTGGCGGATTGTTGCGTCTGCAACAGCAGTTGCCGGAACGCATCGCAATGGAACTCGTGCTGATCGGCGACATGTTCGGTGCGCAGCGGGCGTACGAGTTCGGCCTCGTGAACCGGCTCGCCGCGCCGGGCGAAGCGCTGGCTGGCGCGCTCGAACTCGCGCAGAAGATCGTGGCGAACGGGCCGCTCGCGGTGGCCGCGAGCAAGCGCGTGATGCGTGAGTCGCGCGATTGGCCCAGTGCGGAGATGTTCGCGCGTCAGCGCGAGATCACAGACCCAGTGTTCGCTTCCGCCGACGCGCGCGAGGGCGCAGCGGCGTTTGCGGAGAAGCGCAAGGCGGTTTGGCAGGGGAAATAGGCGGCCCTTTCGTCAGGCGTGCGTGAGCGTTCTTCGCAGCGCCGCGAAGAACAGCTCCGACTGCAATCGCTCGCCCTGAATCTGGTCGGCCACCCGCTGCGCGAGATCGGCCGCCACGGGCCGCAGCGCGCGGCCGGTCGAGCCCGCGAGTACCTGCGCGGCGCAGGCGCGCTCCAGGTAATAGAGGTCGTCGAACGCGTAGTCGATACGTTCGCCGCACACCACCACGCCGTGGTTGCCGAGGAAGCCGATATCCCTGCCGGCGAGCGCATGCGCAATGCGCTCGCCTTCCTCAGGGCCGAGCGCGAGGCCGTTGTACTCGCGGTCCAGCGCAACGCGGCCGTGGTAGCGCATGGCGTTCTGCGACAAGGTCGTATCGAGCCCGCAGTCTTCCGTGAGGGTGAGGGCGGTGGCGTACGGCATGTGGGTATGCAGCACACAAGCCTTCTTTGCGATCGCGTGAATGGCGGCGTGAATGAACATCGCGGTCGGCTCCACGGCATGGCGGCCGGCCATCACGTGCCCCTGGGCGTCGACAATCACGATATCGTCCGCCATGACCTCGCTCCACATCAGGCCGCGCGGGTTCAGCAGAAAGAGGCCGTCTTCGCCGGGAAGCGCGACGCTGAAGTGATTGCACACGCCTTCGCCCAGCCCGAAATGCGCGGCGGCGCGCAGCGCGAGCGCGAGGTCGGCTCGCAGCGTCGCGATTTCCGGCTGGTGGAAGAACTCGTCGCCTTCAATGGTTCCAGCATGAAGCACTGCGTTGCTCATGTGTCGTGGCTCCTTTTTCCAAACGTCCGCGTTGCAAGGCATGGTGCCATACGCGCGCGATAAAAATTATTGGAAAGCCCCAGCTTGCCGATTGTTTTTCGCGCCGCAACCCGCGTTCCTCATTCGCCGTCCAGCGCGAGCGGCACTTCTAGCCCCACCTTCACGCGGCTCATGCTCACCAGCGTCTTGAACCGCTTCACGTTGTTGTTCGAGAAGAACAGCTCGCGCGTGAGTTCCGTGTACTGGTCCATATTGCGCACCGCGAGTATGAGCACGAAATCCCACTCGCCCGCCACGTAGTAGCACTGCTGAATTTGCGGGCAGCGCGCAAACGTGCGCTTCATGGTGTCGAGCAGATCGATCTGCTCGCTTTCGACTTCGACCGTCGCGACGATCGTGATGGGATGATCGACCTTCTCGGGCGAGACGATTGCCGCGTAATGGTCGATCACGCCTTCGTCGGCGAGACGGCGCAGACGCCGGTTCACCGCCGCCGTAGAGAGGTTCACGCGAGCGCCGAGTTCGTTCTGAGGAATCTGGGCGTCGCGCTGGACCTCGTTCAGGAGCTTGCGGTCGAAGGAGTCGAGATGTGTCGCCATATACGCGGATCCTGAAAGTCGAGATTTTTTTGCGTGATGTGGGCGCATTATGAGACTTTTTCGCGGCGGCTGCGCAATATCATTTCGACATCGCAAGTTCACCGGAGCCCAACCCATGCTGATCGCCAACCCCCGCGCCACGCGCCATGCCTACCCGGAAACGCTCGGGACCATCCTGAACGTGAAGTCGGGCGACGAAAGCCGGGCCTGGCTCGCCGGTTGGGAACTGATCAGCCCGGAGCCCACGCCGTTGTGGGACCTGGGCGGAGCGGCCGCGCAGTTGGGCGTAGCCCGCATCGGCCTCAAGGACGAATCGTTTCGTTCTCCTCTTGGAAGCTTCAAGGCGCTGGGCGCACCCATCGCGCTGATGCGCCTCATCATGCGCCTGTGGCCCCTGCAAGACATCGACCCTCGCAAGCTGATCGAGGGCCGCTACGGCGAGATGGTCACGAACCTCACGGTCATCAGCGCGACCGATGGCAATCACGGCAAAGCGCTCGCCGCGGCAGCGCGCTCGATTGGCTGCCACTGCGTGATCGTTCTGCATGCGAACGTCAGCGCGGAACGCGAAGCGGCGATTGCGGAGTACGGTGCGCGCATCGTTCGAATCGCTGGAAACTATGACGAGTCGGTCGAGCATGCGGCGCAGCTTGCGAAGACGAACGGCTGGCACGTCGTCTCCGATACCTCTTACGACGGCTACGAAGCGATCCCGCGCGACGTCATGCAAGGCTACGGCACCATCGCGGCGGAAGTGATCGAACAGTCCGGCGATGCGTGGACGCATGTGGTTCTTCAGGGCGGCGTGGGTGGTCTTGCAGCCGGCGTGGCGAGCTACCTGTGGGAGCATCACGGCGCTGCGCGTCCGCGCTTTATCGTGGTCGAACCGCGTCAGGCCGACTGCCTGTATCAAAGCGCCATTGCTGGCCGCGCAGCGAAAGCCACCGGGTCGGTCGACTCCGTGATGGCGGGCCTTGCGTGCGGGGAGACGTCGCCGCTCGCGTGGAAGATACTTGAACAGTGCGTAGACGATTTCATGCTGATCGACGACGCGGACGCCGTAGCGGCGATGCGCAGCCTCGCCACCGGCGCGGATGGCGACGTGCCCATCGTATCGGGCGAGTCGGGCGCGGCGGGTCTCGCCGGCCTCGTGAAACTCATGCGCGATCCCGATCTCGCGCGCGCAGCGGGGCTCGACGCTGGCTCCCGCGTGCTGCTGATCAGCACCGAGGGCGCCACAGCGCCCGGCGTGTATACGGAGCTTGTCGGCAGGTCGGCACAAACCGTGGCGGCGCATCGCGACGCCTGGCTGAGCCAGGTCACGCAATAACCAGAACGAGGACAACCTCATGGAAAGCACACTGCAAGGCCAACTCAAGAGCTGGCGACAGCATTTGCATCAACGTCCCGAAACTGGCTTCGAGGAGATCGTCACTTCGGACTACGTGGCGAATATTCTGACGACACTGGGCCTCGAAGTGCATCGCGGCATAGGCGGCACGGGGCTCGTGGCGAACCTCACCGCGGGTAACGGCAAGCGTGTGATCGGCGTGCGCGCCGACATGGACGCGCTCAACATTGCGGAGCAGGCGCCGGGCCGCGCCCATGCCTCGTTGAACGCGGGAAAAATGCACGCGTGCGGTCACGACGGCCATATGTCGATGGTCCTCGGCGCGGCGCGCCTGCTCGCCGAGCGGCGCGATTTCGACGGCACGGTGCGTTTCATCTTCCAGCCAGCCGAGGAGCACGGTCGCGGGGCCAAGGCGATGATGGCGGACGGCTTGTTCGAACGGTTCCCCGTCGATGCGATCTTCGGCGCGCACAATATGCCTGGCATGCCCGCCGGCTCGTTCGCCACGCGTGCGGGCGGCATCATGGCGAGCGAGGATAACTTCGTCATCCATATCAAAGGCCGTGGCACGCATGCGGCGCGGCCTCACATGGGCGCGGACCCCATCGTCATCGCCGCGCAAATCGTGCTCGCGCTGCAAACGATCGTCTCGCGCAATCTCGACCCGAGCCTGCAAGCCGTGATCTCCTGCACGGAGTTCATCACCGACGGCATTCGCAATGTCATTCCGTCGAACGTGATCATCAAAGGCGACACGCGCAGCTATTCGAAGGCAGTGCAAAGGCTGCTCGAAACCCGCATGCGCGAAGTCAGCGTCGGCATTTGCCAAACGCACGGCGCCGAGTGCAGCTTCGAGTACACGCACGAGTTCGCGCCAACGGTCAATTCGGAGCAGTACGTCGAACTCGCTGCGAATGCGGCGCGCAATGTGGCGGGAGACGCCGCGGTGGACGCCAACGTACAGCCGATGATGGTCTCCGAGGACTTCGGCGCGTTTTTGCAGGTCGTGCCCGGCAATTTCATCTTCATCGGCAACGGCGACGCGCCGGAGCGTGGCGGCATTCCGCTGCACAACGCCAGCTACGATTTCAACGACGATATCCTGATGACCGGCGCTCGCTACTTTGCGGAAGTCGCACGCCTGGCGTTGCCGCTCGGGACCGACAAAGGATGACTACGCTGAAACTGAACGGCGAAGTGCTGCTTCGGCAACTGCGCGAACTCGGTGAGATTGGCGCCGACGTGCAAGCGGGCGGGCGCACGCGCATCGCGCTCACCGACGACGAAAAGGCCGGCCGCGACCGCGTGGTCGCGTGGATGCGCGAGCTCGATCTCGACGTGTGCATCGACCGCATCGGCAATGTGTTCGGCACACTGCACGCAGGCGACGACACTGGCTCGCAACGCCCGCTGATGATGGGCTCGCACATCGACACAGTACGCAACGCGGGCGCGCTCGACGGCTGTTATGGTGTGCTCGCCGGACTCGCAGTGGTGCGCGCGTTTCGCGAAGCGGGCGTGAAGCCGGGCCGGTCCATTACCGTGGGCGCGTTCACGAACGAGGAGGGCGTGCGCTATCAGCCCGACATGATGGGCTCGCTCGTTTACGCCGGCGGCTTAGGCGTAGAAAAGGCGCTCGACGCGCGCGGCATCGACGGAACGCGTCTCGGCGACGAACTGGCCCGCATCGGCTACGCGGGCGGGATGGAACCGGGCGCGATCGTGCCGCACGAATATTTCGAATTGCATATCGAACAGGGCCCGATTCTCGAAGCGGAAAACGTGCGCATTGGCGTGGTCGAGAATCTGCAAGGCATCTCGTGGCAGCGCATTACCGTACAAGGCAACGCCAATCACGCGGGCACGACGCCCACGCATCTGCGTCACGACGCGGGATGGGTGGCCGCGGCGGTTGCGACGTTTCTGCGCTCGCTCGCGGTGGAAAGCGGCACGACGCTCGCCACCATCGGCATGCTCAACATCGAGCCGAACGTCATCAACGTGATTCCCCGCAGGGCGGTTTTCACCGTGGACCTACGCGACCCCGACGAGCGGCGCTTGCAGGACGCCGAGCGCCGCCTTGCCGAATTTCTCGTGGAGGTCGCTCGCAAGGAAGGCGTGAAGATAGAAACGGAGCGTCTCGTGCGTTTCGAACCGGTGGTATTCGACGCGGCGCTCGCGCGCGCCATCGAGACCGCGGCCGAACGCCGGGGCTTCTCGAACCGGCGCATGACCTCGGGCGCGGGCCATGACGCCCAGATGATTGCGCGCATCGCGCCGGCCGCGATGATCTTCGTGCCGAGCCGCGGCGGCATCAGCCACAATCCGCGCGAGCACACGGACGACGATCAGCTCATCGACGGCACGCTCGTGCTGCTGGATGTGGTTCTGGAGCGTGTTGGCACGGCATGACGCCCGCAGTGGCGCGCGACTACGTTCCGACCGCGGCGGCCTCGTCGAGCGCATCGTAAATGCCGATGACCCCCGCGGCTACATTGCTCCAATGGTCAATGGCGTGTGTGCCGACCACATCGTCCCAGAACGACTCCGATCCGTATTGAAGACGTTGCGCATGCAACCGTCTCGTATATAGCTGAAGATCGAACTCGGCGGTAATGCCCATTGCGCCCACTAGCGCGTGTGCGCCGTTCGCCACCAGCGGCGCGGCGCGGCTTGCGCGCGCCTTCGCAATGGCCGCCGCGATGCGCTGCTCCGACGTGTGGTGCCCCGCGCAGCCCAACTGCGCTGCGACGCGCGTGGCGGCCACATGCTCGGCCATGACGCTCATTTGCTGCTGCACGGCCTGGAACTTGCCGAGCGAGCGGCCGAACTGCTGGCGCTCGTTCACGTAGCCGAGCGTCATGTCGAACACGCGCTGCATGCCGCCCGCCATCGTTGCGGCCGTGACGAGCGCGCCGAGTTCTCCCACGCCACGCACGGTTGCGGGCAGCGCGCGTGCCGCGTGCGCGGGGTAAGTGAGTGTGGCGTCGAGACTGTCGCCGTGAGCGCGCAGCTCGGCGCTCACGAGCGGGACGAGGCTCGCGCCATCGGTGGTTTCGACGATCAACGTGTCGGCAACGAGTCCGTAAGGCACGAACGCCGCGCCGTGCCGCGAGGCATTGCCAAGCGCGATGGCGATGGGACCGCGCGGGGCTTCGACGCCCGCGCGTGCGAGCAACTCGCGCGCGATCATGGTGTGCGCGGCGGGCAGCGGCAGCGCATGCGCGCCGAATTCGAACAACGCGCCCGCCGTGGCGGCGAGGCGCATACCCGAACCGCCTTTTTCCTCTGGCACGAGCGCGTCGAGAAAGCCGAGCGCATCGAGCTGGTCCCACAGGGCGCGACCCGCGTTGCGATCGCGCGCCGCTTCCACGGAGCGCACGAATTGCGGCGTGCAGTGACGCGCGAGAACGTTGTGCGCCGATTCGGTGAGCATGTCATCCATGGTGTTCTTCTCCATGTTCGTCGTTCGTTTAGCGCAGCCCGAGGCCGCGCGCGATCATGCCGCGCAGGATCTCGCGCGTGCCGCCGCGCAGCGAGTACGACGGCGCGATCTTCGTCACGTAGTCGAGCGTATCCGCGAGTTCGCGTGCCACGGCCTGCTGCGGATGCGCGCCGAGCGCGTCGCCGATCAGCGTCGGTACGCTCTGCTCGAAGCTCGTGCCGAGGTCCTTCACGAGGGCGGCCTGCGTGGCGGGGCTCGCGCCGTCGGCGAGCGCGCCCGTGACGGCCACGGACATCGCCCTCAACGTGGCGAGTTCGGTGACGAACGCGCCGAGCGTGCGGCGCTCGCTCTCGCCAACCGGCGCGTGTGACGCGCGCGTGGCTTCGCGTAAGGTATGCGCCCATTCTTCGAGCAACACGATGCTCGAATAGATGCGCTCGGGGCCGCTGCGCTCGAACGCCAGCTCGGCGGTGACCTGTTCCCAGCCCGCGCCTTCGCTACCGATCAGCGCGTTCTCGGGCAATTCGACGTCGTCGAAGGTGACTTCGGAGAAATGCGCGTCGCCGGTGAGGTCGCGGATCGGCGCGACATGCACGCCTGGAAGCGAAAGGTCGACGATCAGTTGCGAAAGCCCGCGATGGCGGTCCTCGGGCGTGCCCGAAGTGCGCACGAGCGCGATCATGAAGTGCGAGTGTGGCGCGTTGGTCGTCCAGATCTTGCGGCCCGAGAGGCGCCAGCCGTTGGCCGTGCGCTCGGCGCGCGTGCGCACGCTCGCGAGGTCCGAGCCCGCGTTTGGCTCGCTCATGCCGATGCAGAAGAACGCCTCGGCCTTGCAGATGCGCGGCAAATAGAACGTCTTCTGCTCCTCGGTGCCGTAGCGTGCGATGAGCGGGCCGCTTTGGCGGTCGGCGATCCAGTGGGCGGAAACCGGGGCGCCCGCCGCAAGCAATTCTTCCACGAGGACGAAGCGCGCGAACGGACTGCGCCCGCCGCCGCCATATTCGCGCGGCAGCGTGAGGCCTAGCCAGCCTTGCGCCGCGAGCTGGCGGCTGAAGGTGGCGTCGAAGCCGAGCCACGAACGCGCACGCACGGCGGGCGGCACGCCTTTGAGCGCTTCAGTGAGGAATGCGCGCACCGGCGCGCGCAAGGCTTCGTCTTCAGGGGGGATCGTTCTGAGTGAGAATGGGTCGGTCATAGCGTGCTGCGCTTTACAGTGCAGTTCCTGGCAGTGCGAAGTGATCAGGCGCTTGCGCGCTCATTCGGGGCGGCCGGCGAGCATGCGCTTGACCGTGTACGAAAGCACGAGTTCGTCGCGCTGATTGAGCACTTCCACCCGGCTCGTGACCACGGCGCGATTATGTTTGGAAGTGGGCTTCACTTCCTCGACTTCCACCACGCCGTAGATCGTGTCGTTGACGAGGACCGGCGCGTGCGCCTTCATCGAGAACTCGAGCATGGCGAGCCCCGTGCCCTGCACCATCGTCTGGAACAGCAAGCCTTCGATCAGGCCGCTCGTTAGCGCGCCGGGCACCGGGCGCCCGCTCATGGCGCCGTGTTCGAAATGCGCGTCGATGAAGATCGCCTCCAGCATGCCGGTGGTCGAAATGAAATTGACCAGGTCGGTTTCCGTGACCGTGCGCCTGAACGTGCGAAAGCGCTGACCCGCTTGCAACTCCTGCCAGTAGAACCCGCGTCCGAGCAGTTGGGCGTCCTCGTGTGTCGTCATTCCTGTCTTCCTCCGGTGTTGGATGGCGCGCTGCGCCGGTATCGTGTTCCGATTCTAGAATCGTGTTTCGATATCGGCAACACAGTTCGAATATCGGAACAGCACTGTCCAACCGGGGTATACCAATAGGTTATTGTTTATAAAGAAGAAATCGTTAATATTTCGACCATTCGAGGGTATACGCCAGGCACAACCTCGGTTCGACATTCGGAATGCGGTGCTACATTCGGAACCCGAGACCGGCTCCGCCGGCCCAGCAGCCTGAACGATTTGCCTGAACGATTCGAATAAACCGGAAAACAGGAATCAAGGAGACAAGCTGGATGAACGCCAACCCCGAGATCGTGCAGGCAGGCGCGGCGGCCGAAGCGGCGCCGCGGCGCACGGCCAGCGTCATATTCGCCGGCAGCGTCGGCAACGTGGTGGAGTGGTTCGACTGGTCGGTGTACACGACCTTCGCGATCTACTTCGGCAAGCAGTTCTTTCCCGCCGAGAACGACACCGCGTCGCTACTCGCGACCTTTGCCGTGTTCGCCGTGGGCTTCTTCATGCGGCCGCTGGGCGGCTGGGTGATCGGCGGCTTCTCCGACCGCTTCGGGCGCCGCGCCGCGCTCACGCTCACCATCATGATGATGGCCGGCTCCTCACTGCTGATTTCCGTGCTGCCCACCTACTCGACGATCGGCGTGCTCGCGCCCGTGCTCATGACGGTGCTGCGCATGGTGCAGGGCCTCTCGGTCGGCGGCGAGTACGGCGCGGCTACCACGTTCCTCGCGGAATCGGCGCCCGCGAAGCGTCGCGGCCTGTATGGCAGCTTCCTGTTCTTCAGCATCGCGGCGGGCCTGCTGCTCGCATCCGGGCTTGCCAGTGTGATGACGAACGTGATGTCGAAGGAAGCGCTCGTGGCGTGGGGCTGGCGCATTCCCTTCTTCATTGGCGGCTGCGGCTCGCTCGCGGGTTTCTGGATGCGCCGCAACGTGGGCGAAACGCACGCGTTCGAGCAACTGCGCCGCTCGGGCCGCATCGAGCGCCGCTCGCTGTGGTGGACGTGGACGCAACATCGCACGGCGGTGCTGCGCCTCGTGGGCATTAGCGTGTTGGGTGCGTTCAGCTTCTATCTCTTCATCAGCTTCATGCCGATCTATGCGATCCGCCACGCAGGCGCCACGCCGGCCGACGCGTTTCTTGCGAGCACGCTGAGCATTGCCATCTTCATGCTCGCGCAGCCGTTTTTCGGCGCGTTGTCGGATCGTTTCGGGCGGCGTCCGCAGTTGATGGTGTTCGCGACGGCCTACCTCGTGTTCCTCTATCCGGTGGTGCGCTCGATCGGGCCGAGTATCACGTCGATGCTGCTCGTCGAATGCTTCGGCCTGCTGACTTATGGGCTGTATTCGGCCATCGCGCCCGCGATCATGGCCGAGCTGTTTTCGACGGCGGTGCGCGGCATCGGCATTGGCGCGGCGTACAACCTCGTGGTCGCGTTGCTCGGCGGCACGACACCGTATCTCATGACATGGTTGCAATCGCAGCAGCGCGAAGGCTGGTTTCTCGTCTACGTGTGCGCGGGCGCGGCCGTGAGTCTTGTCGCTTACTGGCGCATGCCCGAAACGGTGGGCAAGCCGCTCGAATGAGCAAAGCGCGCGCGCCGCGCATGAAGGTGTCGTTCCGCAATCCAGGCAGAGGTCATTCCACATGCAGCAGCAGACGAAAGAAGCATCGGCATCGCAGTCAACGCAAGCGCAGTCACAGCAGGCACAACAAAAACGCGGCCGCCCGCTGGAAGGCATCCGGGTGCTCGATCTTTCCCGCGTGCTGGCAGGGCCGTGGTGCACGCAGAATCTTGCCGATCTCGGCGCGCAGGTGATCAAGATCGAACGGCCGGGTCCCGGTGACGAAACGCGCTCCTGGGGGCCACCCTACCTGCGTGACGAAGCGGGCCGAGACACGGTCGAGAGCGCGTATTACCAGTGTGCGAATCGCGGCAAGCTTTCGATGGCGGTGGATATCGCCGCACCCGAAGGCGCCGCGCTGATCCGCGAACTTGCGCGTCAGTGCGACGTGCTGGTGGAGAACTTCAAGGTTGGCGGCCTGAAGAAGTATGGGCTTGATTACGAAAGCCTCGCGGCGCTCAATCCCGCGCTCATCTACTGCTCGGTCACGGGGTTCGGCCAGAGCGGGCCGCTTGCGCACCGTGCCGGATACGACTTCCTCATTCAGGGCATGGGCGGCCTCATGAGCGTGACGGGCGAGCCCGACGAGACGCCCGGCGGCGGTCCGCAAAAAGTCGGCGTGGCGGTCACGGACCTCATGGCCGGCATGTACGCGACAACCGGGGTGCTCGCGGCCGTGATCGAGCGGCAGCGCAGCGGCCTTGGTCAGCACATCGACATTGCGCTGCTCGACTGCCAGCTGGCGATGCTCGCGAACCAGTCGATGAACTATCTCTGCACGGGCGAGGTGCCGCGGCGCCTGGGCAATGCGCATCCCAACGTCGTGCCGTACCAGACCTTTGCGGCCAGCGACGGTCATCTCATTCTCGCGTGCGGCAACGACAGCCAGTTCCGCTCGCTGTGCGGCGCGATGGATCTGCACGAACTCGCGGCGGACCCGCGCTTCGCCACCAACAGCGCGCGCAGCGTGAATCGCGCGCTGCTGCTGCCGGTGCTCGAAAAGGCGTTCCGCACGCGCACGCGCGATGCGTGGATCGACGCGCTCGAGGCGTGCGGCGTGCCGTGCGGCCCGATCAACGACGTGGCGCAGGCGTTCGGCTCCGAGCACGCGCGCGCGCGTGAGACGGTGCGACGCATTGCGCATCCGCTCGCGGGCACGTCGCCGAGCGTGGCGAGTCCGCTGCGGTTGTCGGCTACGCCCGTGCAATACGACGTGCCGCCGCCCCTGCTCGGCGAGCATACACGCGCGCTGCTCGACGGTCTGGTCGGGCTCGATGCCGCGCGCATCGACGCGTTGTGTGCGATCGGCGCGATCGGCGCAAGCGCGAAGGTGCTCCCGCGAGGGGAGCACGAAGAGACCGTTTGAGTGCGAAGCGGCTGCCTCGTTGCGGCCGGTTCGCTTCCCTTTCGAGAGCCGAGCGACATGTATAATTTTTCGCACCGTTCAACCCTCAATCGATCCATGGCGCACCACCCCGAAGACCGTGATCCTGGCACCGAATCCACCGCGTCGCCTGGACCGCGGGCGACTACGCGCATCGTGCAGGTGCTGCGCATTCTCGCCGACCATCCGCAAGGCGCGACGCTCACCGAGCTCGCGGACTTGAGCGCCACGCCGAAGACGAGCCTCCTCGCGTTGCTGCGCGCGCTCACGCACGCGCACTATCTCACGCATGTCGGCGGCAAGTACGCGCTCGGCGTAGAAGCATTCAAGCTTGGCGCGGCCATCGTCGCGCAGCGGCGCTTTCCCGAGATTGCGCGCCCGGTGATGGAACGCCTCGCGCTCGAGGCGGGCGAAACGATCCTGATCGGTCAGCTCGCGAGCGACCGGCCTTCCATGGTCTACGTGATGTCGGCGGAGAGCCGCAGCGCGATCCGCTTCATTGCGGGCATAGGCGAGCGCCGCGAGTTGTTTTCCTCTTCGGGTGGCCGCGTGCTGCTGGCCGCGATGAGCGAGGCGCAGCAAACGGAGTATTTCCGCACGGCCGAGTTGCGCGCCCACACGCCTGCCACGCGCACGCAAAAACGCGAGCTGAAGACGCTCCTCAAGGAAGTGGCCGAGTCCGGCGTGGCCGCTACGGTCGAGCAGAGTTCCGCCGACGTGGTGGGCTTCGCCGCGCCGATACGCGACGAGTCGGGCGCGGTGATCGCGGCGCTCGTCATGGGTACGCCCGTCAGCCGCGGCGTGCCGGGCATGGAGCGCTTCAAGACGCTGATCGCGCGCGGCGCGGCGGAAGTGTCGGCACTGCTGGGGTATGCGGGGCCCAGTGCATTGGCGCTTTCAAAGCCGGCGGCATAACCCGGTTCGCGTAACCCCACTCTGGCTGCCTAATCAACAGGCAGCCATTTGTCTAATCAAATATTTGTTTCGGATGCCGAAGCAATTCCCTTCTTTTCCCATTCGATCTGTCACTTACAACCGTTGACGTTTCTTTCCGCCGCCCTTCAGTCAAACACGGTATCCGTAAGGTTCGAAATTAACTTTCCGGTTAATCAGATAAACACAAGATAAACGTGTAAACCGACTCAAGCTCGTCGCGCATGGGCCGTTAGTAGGGGAAAGCTCAGGTGTCACGCGGAAGCAGCCGCACAGGAGAATGAATGGGCGGATTGCTGATGGACAAGGCGTCGTCGCGCGCCGCACGGGTGGCGCGCCAACCGATTACCGATATCAAGGGCCGGCTCGCCGGCTACGAACTGCTGTTCCGCGACGGCGACGCGCAGTTTGCGCTGATCAAGGACGCGGTGGCCAGCACCGTTGCTGTCGTGGAGCGGGCGCTCGGCGGCGTGGGCTTCGACGCCATCTCGTCGGGCAAGGACTGTTACTTGAACTGCACCACGGAGTTTTTGCAGTCGCAGGCCATTGATCTTCTTCCGCCCGAGCGCTTCGTGCTCGAGATCCACGAAACGTGCAAGCCGGGACCGGCGCTCTACGCGTTGTGCAAACGCCTGCGCGAGCGCGGCTTCCGGCTCGCGCTCGACGACGTGCAGGCGCTCACGCCGATGATCCGCCAGATGCTCGCCGTGGTCGATATCGTCAAGCTGGACTGGCTCGAAATCGACCCGCCGCAGCGCACGCCCATGGCGCGCGAGCTGGCGGCGCAAGGCCTGTGCGTGCTCGCCGAAAAGATCGAGGATGCGAGGGAATACGAGGTATCGCGCGCGGCCGGGTGCCAGCTTTTCCAGGGCTACTACTTCGTGCGTCCGGAAGTGTTCGCGGTACGCGCCACGCCGCCGTACTTCAACGCGGTGCTCGCGGTGATGGAACTGCTGATGAACAGCGCGCCGTACCGTCAGCTTGCGGACGCGCTCCTGAGCGCGCCAGCGTTGCTCGCGCAACTGCTGCGGCTCGCCTCGAGTGGCGCGATGGGTCTCGCATTCAAGAGCAGTCTGGGGTCGATCGACGCGGCGCTCATGTTCGTGGGCACCGAGCGCCTGCTCCAGTGGTGCGGCGTGCTGATGTACTCCGACCAGCTTCCCGTGGGCGACGACCCGCTCGCGCAACTGGCGTTGCAGCGCGCGCACTGGATGCGCGACGAGGTCGAGCGCATCTGGCCCGAAGACCGGCCACTGGCGTTGCGCGCCGTCCTCACCGGGTCGCTCTCGTTGCTGCACGTGGCCCACGGTGTCAGCGCTCGCGCGTTCTGGCAGGGCTTGCCGCTCGCCGGCGACGTGCTCGCCGCGCTCGTGGATCGCAGCGGCGTGCTCGGCGAGGTGCTGGCGCTTGTCGAGCAAAGCGAACAACGCGAACACGTCCTGTCTCCTTCATTCGCCTAAGACCAGCATCATTCCCGCTTCACCATGCCTTTTCGCGACAGAACATTACGGAGTACCAATTGAAATCAATGCAGCAGCATAGTGTGGATGAGCGTACCACTCTGACGAGCAACAACCGGCTCGAACTGCTCCTCTTTCGCCTGGGCTCGGCGCGCAAGGGCGCGGTACGCGGCCTTTATGGCATCAACGTCTTCAAGATTCGCGAAATCGCGACCATGCCTGAGCTCACGCCCATTGCGGGCTCGCCAGAGCATCTGGCCGGCGCGGTGGATATTCGCGGCCAGATCATTCCGGTGATCGATATCGGGTCGATGATCGGCTCCGTAACGGAAAAGCCGCCCGGCATTCTGCTCGTGACCGAGTTTTCGCGCGGCACACAGGCGTTCGCCGTGGAGGAAGTGGAGGACATCGTCCGGCTCGAGTGGAGCGAGGTGCTGAGCGCGGAGTCGAGCGGCACCACGGGCTATGTGACGGGGGTGGCGCGCATCAATCCGGGCACCGAGAACGCGCGCCTCGCGCAATTGCTCGACGTCGAGCAGATCATGCGTGACGCCTTCCCCGAGCAGCATACCGAAGTGGGCGCTGACGCCGTGGGCGAAGCCGTGCGCCTCGCGGGCGGCCGCATTCTCGCCGCCGACGACTCGGGTTTCGCCCGCGCGCTGATCGGTCAGGCGCTGACTGCGCTCGAAGTGCCGCACGTGATTGCCCACAACGGGCAGGCCGCGTGGGAGATCCTCCAGCAGATGGCCACCGATGCGCAGAGCGAGGGCATTCCGATTCGCGACAAGGTTTCGCTCGTGATCACCGACCTCGAAATGCCCGAGATGGACGGCTTCATGCTCACGCGCAAGATCAAGGCGGACCAGCGCCTGAAGCACCTTCCCGTGCTGATTCACTCGTCGCTTTCGGGCAGCGCCAATGAGGCGCACGCGCGCAACGCGGGCGCGAACGGTTACGTGTCCAAATTTGCGCCGGCGGAGCTTTCTGCGGCGATCCGCAAGGCGCTGGCCGCCTGACCCAGGCCACAGAAGCATCTTCGAAAGAGCAACACCATGATGACCAACCTGAAAATCGGCGCGCGTCGCGCGCTGGCTTCGGACTCTCCCTCTTCCTGATGTGCGCGCTGGGCGGGATTTCGCTTTGGCAGATCGGCGAGGTGTACCAGAGCGCGGCCGACCTCGCCGACAACTGGCTGCCAAGCATCGAAGGTCTGGGCGACGTGCGCGGCGCCGTCAGCAACGTCCAGCGTTTGTCGCTGCTTGTCATTCTGGAATCTTCACCCGCTGCAATGCAGGCGTAAAAGCAGCAGCACGACGCGGCGGTGCAGGGCTACGAAAAGGCTTATGCGCGCTACACGAAGCTGATTTCCTCGCCCGAGGAAGGCGAGTTTGCGCGCACGATCGAGGCGAAGTGGACGGCTTATCAGCAGTCGGACAAGGCGATGCTCGATGCCGCCATGTCGGGCGCGAACCAGGGCGAGGCTCACGCGATCGCCGTCGGCCGTCCCGCCGACGACTTCGTACGTCCGAGCGGCACAAGGGCATCGAGCAGGTGAACCGGGCCGTCACGCAGATGGACGAGGTGACGCAGCAGAACGCGGCGCTCGTCGAGGAAGCCGCCGCCGCCGCGCAGTCCATGGCGGCGCAGGCCTCCAACCTGAAGGAACTGGTGTCGTTCTTCCGCGTGGGCGCGGGGCAAGGGCCTCAGGGGGCTCGCGCGGCTTACGGCGCGCTGGGCGCTGCGCCCGGCATGGCGCGGGCCTGGGCCGCGGCGGCGGTTTGAAGCGAGGCGCGCCGTCGGGCGCAATTCCATGAACACCTCCCCATAAACCCGGCTTTTCCATCGATTAACCGTGGGGTGGTTGGCCGACAATCTCTAGAAACGCGGGGTGGGCTCGCACTTTCTCGAGGCAGATATGTCAAGCAGCATTACGATCACGGACGAACTGGTTGCGGAAATCGCAGAACGGATGGCCGACGAGGGCCAGAAGGTTTCTCCCATGGCCATCTGGTCCGAAGTTCACACCGGCTCGGTGGTCGCAGTGGCTGCGTCGCTGCGCAAATGGCGCGAAGAGCGTGCGCCGCGCATGCAGCAGGTCGTGGAACGCCCGGCTTTGCCGGAAACCGTGACCGACTCGATGCGCGACGCGCTCGACAAGCTGTGGAACTCGGCGCAGGACGAGGCCGAGCGCGCGGTGGCGCGCCGCCTGCAGTCGATGCGCGAGCGTGTCGAGGACGCCAGCAACGAGCGCGACAACGCGCTCGAGGAGCTGCAAACCACGGTTCAGGAACTCGACGCCCTGCAAGTCCAGCTGGACAAGATGACGCGCGCCTTCGAGACGAAGGAAGATGCCGGGTCGGGTCTGGAAGAAGACATCGCGAGCGCGATGCAGCGCGCCGACGCAGCGGAGAAGCGTGCCAAGGAACTGGCGGAGCGCGTTTCGGCTCTCGAGGCAGAACTGGAGCGCGCGGTCGCAGAACTGGCCGCCGAGCGCGAAGCGCACGCTAGCCAGGCCGCAGAAGCCGCAGCCGCCGCCGAAGCCACTGCCGCAGAGACGAGCGAGCAGGCCGAGGCGACTGCTTCGACTGAAAGCAACGAAGGGGAGCGCGCCGCACTGGAAGCGGCACATGCGGAAGCTGTCGCGAAGCTCGAAGGCGAACTGGAAGCGATTCGTGCGGCGCTGGAAGCCGAGCAGGAAGCCCACGCGGCCCAGCGCGAGCAGGTCGCCGGTGCGCAAGCCGAGCGCGACGCCGCCGCAACGGAACTGCAAAACGCCCAGCAGCAGCTCGCCAGCCTGAGCGACGAGCGCACGGCCGATGCTTCCGAGATCGCTCGTCTCTCGGCTAGTTTGACCGAAGCGCAGGAGCGCGCGGACGCCGCGCTGCAGCGCGCGAACGAAATCGCCGATCTGGGCGAATACGCCCACCCCGCGGCGACGAGCGAAGCCGCCGAGGGCGCAGCCGAAGTTCAGCCCGCAGCCGCCGATCCGGAAGAAGTCGAGGCGCTGAAGGCCCAGCTTGCCCGCGAAACGGCCACGCACGCCGCCGCGATCACCGATGCGCGCGAGAACATCAAGCGCTGGTCCGAGTACGCGAACGGCCTGAAGCAGCAACTGGCCCAGGCCAACGAAAAGGCGATCGTGGGTCTTGCCCGCAGCGCCGGCGAAGCCTCGCTGAGCCGCCGCCTCGCCGCCGAACTGGGCCAGGTCGTGCCGGAGCACGACCTGCTGCGCAAGGAAGCCCAGCAGCAAGTCGTCGTCGAAGCGGTCAGCGCTCATCTCGAGCAACAGGGCTATGCCTACGACGCCAAGACCGGCATGGTCTCGAAGCTGAGCACTGAAAGCGCGACGGCGTGATCGCACCGTAGACCGCACGCTCGATGGCGCATCGCGTGTGCGGTGCGCCGAGCCGTTCCCCAAAGACCGCTGCCTGAGAGCAGCGGTTTTTTTTCGCCTGCCCTTTCTCGGGCCTCAGGCTGCAAGCGCCCCGGCATCGGGACAAATGCCGACTTCCAGCCAGCCGAACGCCCGCTTTCCCGAAAACGAATTGTTGGCCTCGCGCGCCTGAACCACACTGGCACCTGTCCAGTGGCGGGCTCAAGCGACTCAGGCGAATCAAGCGGCCGCCGCGCAGCAATACTCCAAGCACACAAAAGCCCCCGAGGGCAAAGGAGGAGACATGACGCGACTCAAGAGCCGCGCGCAGCACGCGAGCATCGGCAAACCCGCACACGGGCGGCCCGCGCCGACGAGCCTGCGCGGCGCGCTGGCGGCGGCGCTCGCCATCGCACTTGCGCCGTCGCTCGCGCACGCCACCGAATGGCGCGTGGGCGTGGAATTGCCGCTCACCGGCGCGCTCGCGCAGGCGGGCACCGAGATGTATCGCGGCATTCAGGTGGCGGCCGACATCTACAACCGGCGCCATCCGCAGGACAAGATCACGCTCGTGGCCGTGGACGACGAATCGAACCCGGCCAAAGCCGTTGCCGCCGTCGAGCAGCTCGCCTCGCAGCACGTGGTGGCGATTGCGGGCGCGGCCAATTCGAACTGCGCCGGCCCGGCTTCGGAGGCCGCGAGCAAGGCCGGACTCGTCTACGTGACCTCCGGCGGCACCAGCGACGACATGGTCACGCGAGGCCTGAAGAACTTCTTTCGCGTGAGCAACACACCCGGCTACACGAAGGGCATGGTGGGCCTCTTCAACACGCTCGGCGTGAAGTCGGTGGCGATCGTCTACTCGACGAAGGACGCGACGAGCGACCTTGCCAAACAGCTCGACACGGCGCTCAAGGCGCAAGGCGTGAAGACCTACCTGCATGCCTACGATCCTTCGATCAGCGACTTCAAGCCGCTCATCAACAAGATCAAGCTGCAGGACAAGCCCGACGCCATGGCGATGCTCGGCTACGAGAACGACTACGTGGGCATTCTGCGCGCCTCGCGCGTGCTCAAGCCCGACCTGAAGGCGATTGCGGCGCCGTGGGCGTTCGCGAGCCCGAAGATGGCGCAGTCGTTCCCCGACCTCGTGCCGAACGTGTATGGCGCGACCGTGCTGTCCTCGCCGGCCGACTACCGCTCGGCGGATCAGCGCGACTTCTCCGATACGTACCAGCGGCTCTTCAAGACCACCTCGAACTACCAGTCGCAGACATCGTTCGTCTACGCGCAACTGCTCTTCGACGCGATCGCAAACGCGCAGAAAGCGGGCACGCTCGACAAGGGCGGTCTCGCCGACACGCTGCGCGCCACCCAGCGCGACGACACGTTCCTCGGCAAGGTGGCGTTCGACGCACGCGGCGACAACACGAACTACGTGGCGCACATGGGCCAGTTCGCGCACGACGGCAAGCTCGCGCTCGTATGGCCCACGAACTACGCGACGGCGAAGCCGGTGTATCCGGGCGTGCCGTGGTAAGAAAAACATAGAACAACGAAACAAGGCGAGCGCTGCGTTTGAACAGCGCCGCTTCATATCACCGAGACTTAGGTTTGGAGGTTCGATGGACCGCTTCGCTACTCGCAGCAAGCCGCGCGCCCTCGTGCGCGCGCTCTTTCGCATCGGTGCAGGCGCCGCAAGCGCCTGCGCGCTGCTCGCCCATACGCCTGCCGCATTTGCCGACACGCTGCCCGTTGGCGTGGAGCTGCCGCTCACCGGCTCGATGGCGCGCGCCGGCAACGCGCAGCTCGAAGGCATTCGCCTGGCCGCCGATCTCTTCAACAAGGGCAGCGGCAAGCACAAGGTCGCGCTCACCGTGGTCGACGACGAGGCGCAGCCCGCCAAGGCCGTTTCGGCGGTGGAGAAGCTCGCTTCGCAAGGCGTGCTCGCCATTACGGGCGGCTACGGCTCCAATTCGGTGAGCCCGGCTTCGGAAGCGGCCGACAAGGCGGGTATCGTCTATATCACCTCGGGAGCCGTGGATAGCGCGATGACTTCGCGCGGCCTCAAGCACTTTTTCCGCATTGGGCCTGCATCGGGCTACTCGAAAGCCGTGGTGGGGCAGTTGAACGCCATGGGCGTGAAGTCGGTCTCGATTGTCTCCTCGACGAAGCAGGCCACCACCGACCTCAGCAACGAAGTTTCCACGCAACTGCGCGCGCAGGGCGTGACGGTGACCGTGCACGCGTTCGACCCGGCGATGACGGACTTCAAGCCGCTCGTGAACAAGGTGCGCTTGCAGGACAAACCCGAAGTTCTGCTGATGATCGCTTACGAGAACGACTATATCGGCATTCTGCGCGCGGCCAAGGTGCTGCGCCCGCAACTGAAAGCCGTGATGGGCGCGTGGTCCATCGTCACGCCGAAGATGACCGCCGACTATCCCGACCTCGTGAACAACGTGATCGGCTGCGCGATGCTGCCGTACCCCGCGGACTTCGGCACGGCCGACGGCCGGGCATTCGTGCAAGCGTATCAGGCTGCGTATCACAAGGAACCCGACTACCTGGCCGAATTTGCCTACGTGCAGTCGCGTCTGCTGTTCGACGCCATGTCGCGCGCCGCAGACGCCGGCACGCTCAAGCAGGACGGCATTGCCGCCGAACTGCGCGCGAAGCCGCACGACACGCTGATCGGCAAGGTGAGCTTCGCGCCGAACGGCGACAACCCCGCGTTCCTGAACAACATGGCGCAGATCCAGGGCAATCGCATCGTGCTCGTGTGGCCGAAGGAGCGCGCCACGGGCAAGCTGAACTACCCAGCGCTGCCGTGGTAATTGCGCGCGCAACGAAGAAGGAGTCGCGATGACGGACCTGTTGCTGCAATCGCTGTATTCGGGCGTGCTGGTGGGCGGCGCTTACGCGCTCGTCGCGCTGGGGCTCGCGCTGGTGTTCGGCTCGATGCGCATCATTAATCTTGCCCACGGCGAGCTGGTGCTGCTCGCCGCCTATATCGCCTACACGTTCGAGACCAAGCTCGGCCTCAATCCCGTGTTCGCGATTCCGGTGGCGATTCCCGTGGTATGCGCGGCCGCGGCTGCCGCGTGGTATCTGGTGAGCCGCATCAAGCGCGACCGCGAGCTGAACTCGCTGATCCTCACCTACGGCATCGGCATCGTGCTGACCAACGCCGTGCTGCTGGGCTGGGGCGCCGACGTGCGCTCGACCGGCAGCGCATGGCTGCAGGACAGCGTGATGATCGGCAACCTGCTTTCCATGCGTAGCGAAGTGCTCTCGTTCGGTATCAGCGTCGTGCTGATGCTCGCGCTTTGGTGGTGGCTCTCGCGTTCGTGGTATGGGCGCGCCGTGCGGGCGATCTCCAGCAACCGTGACGCCGCACGCCTGATGGGCATCGACCCGCGCAAGACCGAGCTGATCTCGTTCGTCGTGGCGGGGCTGCTCGCCTCGTGCGCGGGCGTGTCGATCTACGCGTCGAGCGCGATTCAGCCTTCCATTGGCGAAGCGCTGACCGTAAAGGCGTTCATCATCACCGTGCTGGCGGGCGTGGGCTCGATCCCGGGCGTGCTGGCGGGCGCGATGCTGCTTGGCATTACCGAGGCGCTCACGGTCACGCTCGCCAGTTCGGCGCTGCAGGAACTCGCGGGCATGCTGCTGTTTCTGCTCGTGCTCTACGTGCTGCCGAACGGCTTGTTCGGCGTGGCGAAACGACGGGGATGAGATCGATGTCGACATTGAAAACCACAACGGCCTGGTCCGGCCCGCGTCTGGCTGCGCTCGCCGTGGTGCTGGTCGTGCTTTATGCGGGCGTGCCGCTCGTGTTCGGGCAGAACCTGTATCTGATGAGTCTCGCAGTGGCGTCCCTCACGATCGCGGGCGTGGCGCTCGCGTGGGCGCTGCTCGGCAACCTTGGCGGCATGGTGAGCTTTGGGCATGCAGCGTTTTTCGGCGTCGGGTCGTATCTCTCGGCACTCCTCACGCTCAAAGCCGGCTGGCCTGTGTTTCCCGCGATGCTCGCGGGCGGCGTAGGGGCGGCAATCGCCTCGCTCGCCATGGCGCCCGCGCTGCGCCTGAAGGGGCCGTACTTCGCGCTTGCTATCCTCGCCTATGCGCAGATCTTCCGCATCATCGCGACCGAATGGTCCGATCTCACGGGTGGCGCGAGCGGGCTCTCCAGCATTCCGGGGCTGCCGAAAGTGGCGGGTTTCGACTTCGGCAGCAAGAGCGGCGGCTATCTTGTCGTGCTCACGCTCGTGCTTGTGTTCGCCGCGATTTACGCGCGGCTGCGCGGCAGCCATGTGGGACTCGCGCTGCGGGCGATGCACGAATCGGAGGACGCCACGCGCGTGGTGGGCGTGAACAGCGTGATGCTCAAGCTCGCCATGCTGATGCTCTCGGCGCTCATGACGGGGCTCGTGGGCGCGTTCAACGCGCACTACATCAACTTTCTCGAGCCCGATTACGCGTTCAACGCGAGCTGGGCTGTCGTGCCGATCATCGCGGCGATCTGCGGCGGCTATCGCACCATTCTTGGCCCGCTGGTGGGCGCGGTGACGGTTTATCTGGTGGATCAGCTCGTGCTCAAGAGCCTCCTGCCAACGGGGCACCAGATCGTGCTGGGCATTTTGCTCGTGGCGATGATCATCGTGAGCCCCGCGGGCCTGACCGCACTGCGCTTCAAACGTACCCGGCGAGGTGTTTATGCAGCAAGCTGAACAGGCGGCGGAACTGCGCTTGCAGGACGTATCGATCCGCTTTGGCGGCATCACGGCGGTCAACGGCGTAACGCTCTCGCTCGGCACGCGCGACGTGGTGGGGCTGGTCGGCCCGAACGGCGCGGGCAAGACCACGCTCTTCAACGCGATTTCGGGACTCGTGCGGCCCACGAGCGGATCGATCCGCTTCGGCGACGTGGATTTGTTGAAATCGCCGCTTTATCGGCGCGCGCGCCTGGGCATCGGCCGCACATTCCAGGTGCCGCAGCCCATGCACGAACTCACGGTGCGCGAGAACCTGATCGTCGCGCAACGCTTCGGCACCGGGCGCGTGGACGAGGCGCGCATCGACGAAATCCTCGCGTTTATGGGACTCGAAGGCAAGGCGCAGCGCGACGCGGCCACGGAACTCGCGCTCACCGAGCTCAAGGCGCTGGAAGTCGCGAAGGCGCTTGCCACGGGGCCGAAGCTGCTGTTGCTCGACGAAGTGCTGGGCGGGCTCGAGACGGCCACCAAGCGCCGCTTCATGCAAACGCTGCTGGCGGTGCACGAATGCTACAACGTAGGTATCCTGATCATCGAGCACGATATCGAAACCGTGATGAACCTGTGCCGCCGCGTGTGCGTGCTCAACTTCGGCAAGCTGATCGCGGATGGTCCTCCCGCCGAAGTGTTCCGCGATCCCGAAGTCGTGCGCAGCTATACGGGGGAGGCCGCCCATGCTTGAGGTCAACAGCGCCCGCGCCGGCTATGGCGCGATCAACGTGTTGTGGGACGTTTCGCTGAATATCGCGAGCGGGGAAGTGACGACCATCGTGGGTCCGAACGGCGCAGGCAAGACCACGCTGCTGCGCGCGATCATGGGGCTCGTGCCGCTGGAGCGCGGCCAGATCACCTTCGACGGCGCTCCGCTCGCGGGCGTGCCGACCTGGGATATGGCGCAGCGCGGGATTGCGATGGTGCCCGAGGGGCGCATGATCTTTCGCGATATGTCGATCGAGGAGAACCTGATGCTGGGCGCGTTTGCGAAAACGCGGCGCGCTGGGGCGAAAGCGCAGCTCGAAGAGGTTTATGCGCTGTTTCCGCTGCTCAAGGAGAGGCGGGCGTTGCACGCGGGCACGTTATCCGGTGGCCAGGCGCAGATGCTGGCGCTGGGGCGCGGGCTCATGTCGTCGCCGCAGCTCATGCTGATCGACGAGCCTTCGCTTGGGCTTGCACCTGTGATGGTGCAGGAAGTGTTTGCGATTCTCGATCGGCTCAAGGCTGCGGGGCGGACTATCGTGCTCGTGGAGCAGAACACTAATATGGCGCTGCGGCTTGCCGATCAGGTGTATCTCATGCAGGGCGGAAAGGTCACGTTTTCCGCGCGCGCGAAGGACGTGAATGTGGATGAGCTTCACGATATGTACTTCGCGCGGTAGGCTTTTTTTTCGCGGCTGCTGGATGGTTTGACCTTTCCTTGTGTTCGCGTCGGTCTGCAAGTGCCGCCCCGCACAGGGGCAACGCATGCATACCGACGCGAAATCAAGGAAAGGTCAAAGCAGCCAGAGCCACGACATCAATCCAGGCGAACCTCAACCGCCAGTTTCAGGCGCGAGCACTCAGCCCACACCTGTTTCGAGACAAGTCTCAGCACGCCAGCCATAGAGCCACTGCAGCGAGTCGTAGAACTGATCCTGGGTACGCCCCACCCAAAGCGCATTGCGCACCAGCCGATCCACACCCTTCGCGTGATAGATGCGGCCCATTTCGCGCGCAGAGTAGAGCACGCGCGCCGTGCGCGGAATGCGGACCGCCTCGTAGCGCTTGAACGCCTCGACGAAATCGCCATCTGCCGCCTTGACGGCCTCACCGAGCGTGACCGCGTCTTCGAGCGCTTGGCAGGCGCCCTGCGCAACATACTGCGTCATCGGGTGCGCAGCATCGCCGAGTATCGTCGCACGCCCAAAGCTCCATTGCTCGACCGGATCACGGTCGGCAGTCGCCCAGCGCTTCCACGACGTGGGCCGGTCGAGCATCTGGCGCGGCAAGGCGTCAATTCCTTCGAAGTACGAAAGGACTTCTTCCTTGCTGCCGTCGCGCACGCCCCACACTTCCTGCTCGCGGCTATGGAAGGTCACGACGAGGTTGTACTGCCGGCCGCCGCGCAGCGGGTAATGCACGAGGTGGCAGTGCGGCCCCGCCCACACCACAGGCGCGTTGATCTGCAGATCCTTCGGCATGTTCTCCACGTCGACCACGGCGCGGTAGACCACGTGGCCCGTCACGCGTGGCTCGTCGCCGATCAGCGCCGCGCGCACCGCGGACTTCACGCCGTCGCAGCCGATCACGGCGTCGGCGCTGTAGCGCTCGCCATGCTGGTCGATCACGGTCACGCCGTGCTCGTTCTGTTCGAGCGACTTGATCTGCGTGTCGGTGCGGAACTGGATGAGCGGGTTGTCCTTCACCGCTTCGAGAATCGAAAGATGAATGTCCGCGCGATGAATCACGCCATACGGATTGCCAAAGCGCTCGCGAAAACGCTCGCTCGTTTCGATCCGCGCAACAGGCTTCGCGTTGGTCGCATCCATGAGCGTGAGCGAGTCCGTGAACACCGCGCGATTGCGCGCCGCCTCGCCCGCGCCGAGCGCGTCGAGCGCCGTGAACGCATTGGGGCCGAGCTGGATGCCCGCGCCGATCTCGCCGATCTGCGGGGCCTGTTCGAGCAGCAGCACGCGCACGTTGGCCCGCGCGAGCGCGAGCGCCGCAGCAAGACCACCGATGCCGCCGCCGACCACGATCGCGTTGCGCCTGGCGTTAGATGTATGCATGTCTTGTCTCCTGAATGACTTGTTTGAGGCCCGCGGCGCGCTGCTAGGCGGTGTAGTCGGGCTGACGCTGCGGCTCGGCTGCCGCGAAAGCGGGATGCTCGCTGGCGTGCCGATAGACAGCCATGCTGCGTTCGTAAGCGGACAGATCACAGCCCATGCGCAGCGCATTGGCGATTTGCGGCACGAGGCAGCAGTCGGCGAGCGTTGGAACCGCGCCAAAGCACCAGGGTCCATCGTGCGTCGCCGCTGCCTGCGCAAGGAGGCGCTCGACACCCGCCATGCCTTCGGCGATCCAGTGCCGATACCACGTGCTCTTCTGCTCGGGCGTCACTTCCAGCACATCCTGCAGATACTTGAGCACGCGCAGGTTATTGACGGGATGCATATCGCAGCCAATCAAGTACGCGAGTTCGAGCACGCGCGCACGCGCCTGCGGCTGCGCCGGAATCAAACGCGGCTCGGGATGGCGCGCATCGAGCCAGTCGATGATGGCAAGTGACTGGCCCAGATGGAAGCCGCCCTCAACGATCGCAGGCACCGCAGCCGAAGCGTTGATGTGCTCGACATAGTGCGGCGCGTGATGCTCGCCGGTGCGGATATTGACGCCGAGATGCTCATGCTCGACGCCCTTGAGCCGCAACGCGATACGAACGCGGTACGAAGTCGAACTGTTGAAGAAGCTGTAGAGCTGCACGATGGACTTTCCTGTTGACGATATGCGGCTCAAACTACCTTGACGGTCAGCTCGCCCAGGCGCTCGACGCCCACCTTCATGGTGTCGCCGGCCTTCACGGGACCCACGCCTTCGGGCGTGCCGGTGAAGATCACGTCGCCCGGTTCGAGGCGGAAGAACTTCGAGAGATACGAAACCGTTTCGGCCACCGACCAGATGAGGTGCGAGACATCGCTCTTTTGCTTCGTTTCTCCGTTCACGGTGAGCCACAGGCCTGCGTTCTCGAAGTGGCCGGCCTCGCTTGCCGGGTGCACGGGGCCGACCGGCGCGGAAAGATCGAATGCCTTGCCGATCTCCCAGGGGCGGCCCATTTCACGCATCTTCATCTGCAGGTCGCGGCGCGTCATGTCGAGGCCCACGGCGTAGCCCCAGACGTGCGAGAGCGCGTCTTCCTCGGCGATGTCCGAGCCAGCCTTGCCGATCACCGCCACGAGTTCGGCTTCGTAGTGGTAGTTCTGCGTTTGCGCCGGATACGGCAGTTCGAGCGTTTCGCCATAGGCGACGGGCACGATGGCGTTATCGGGCTTGCAAAAGAAGAAGGGCGGCTCGCGGTCCGGGTCGAAGCCCATTTCGCGCGCATGCGCGGCGTAGTTGCGGCCCACGCAATACACGCGGCGCACGGCGAACTGATCGGTCGAGCCGGCAACGGCAAGGGCGACGGGCGCCTCGGGCTGAAAAACGAATGCCATGATGGTTGCTCTTTGAAAAATTGAGTAGATTGATATGGATTGCGAATTGATCAACTAGCGCGTATCAAGTCGAATACACGTTAGCCGTCGAGGCGTCAGCCGATGCGTTCCTCGCGCAGCAGATTGAGCGCGGCGAGCACCGGGCGATCGGAGTAGCTGAAGAGCACGGCGTCGCTTTCGGCTTCGAGTTGCACCGGGACCCACGAGGGCGCGACGAACACGTCGTGCGCGTCGAACGTGAAGCGTTCTTCGCCGATGCGCACCGCGCCGCTGCCTTCGACCACGCAATAGACGGTCGAATCGGTGCTGCGATACGTCTTGCCCTTGAAGCCCTTCGGCAGGAACTGCATGAACGTCGCCATGGTCGGCATGGGCCAGCCGCCCGTAGCCGGATTCACGTAGCGCAGCTTCACGCCGTCCCAGTCGTCGAGTTCGCCGTTGCGGTAGAGCGTGTCGAGCGCTTCGCGGCTGCGCGCATATGGGTAGCTGAAAATCGGAGAGGTCGGATCGCTCGCCTGATGGCGCACCGGCAGCATGTTGTGGCCGAAGCGCGCGAAGCTGTCGCCTTCGGGGCGCGCAACGGGCTGCGTGGCCTCGGGGTAGTTTTCGGCGAAGCCCGCGTCGAGATGCGCGACCAGCGGAATGTCGAGACCGTCGAGCCAGACCACCGGCTCGCCGCCTTCCTCGACGGACGGGTTGCCGTGATCGTGCCAGGTCCACGAGGGCGTGATGATGAAGTCGCCGGGGTGCATGGTGGTGCGCTCGCCGTTCACGGCCGTCCACGCGCCCTTGCCTTCGACGATGAAGCGCAGCGCCGACTGCGTATGGCGGTGGCTCGGCGCGATCTCGCCGGGCAGGATCAGTTGCAGGCCGCCGTACAGATTGGGTGTGAGGCTCGACTTGCCGGGCAGGCCGGGGTTTTCGAGCACGAGCACGCGCCGGATCGCCTCTTCGGCGCTGATGACCGAACCCGCCTGCATGACGAGTTCGCGCAGCAGCGCGTACTTCCAGATGGCGGGCAGGGCCTGCGGGCGCGGCGACTTCGGCACGAGGGCGTGCAGCGACTCCCAGAGCGGCGACATGCCGCTGCGCGCGATTTGCGCGTAGTAGGCTTCGCGTTCGGGCGTGGCTGTGCTGGCTGACATGCTGGACATGCGAGTCTCCTGGGGTTTTTGTTGGTGCAGCGTTGCTGTTGGATGAATTTATAAGCCCGGAGACATATCCAGTAAAATCATAATTTCTTCTTATCCATATGTTTTTGGATATGGCTTGGTGGGGGACACATGGACTGGACACATCGCCTGCGTCTGCGGCACCTGCAGATGCTGCTTTCCGTGGCGCAGACCGGCAATTTGAGCCAGTCGGCGGAGGCGCTCAACACTACGCAGCCGGCGCTTTCCAAGTGGCTCAAGGACCTGGAGGCGGACATCGGCTTGCCGCTGTTCGAGCGCCACGCGCGCGGCCTGCGGCCCACGCCCTATGGCGAGGCGCTGATGGAGCACGCACGACGCATCGAGGGCCATCTCGACAGCGCGCGCGACGACATGGACGCGCTGCGCGAAGGCGGCAGCGGGCTCATCTCGATCGGCACGTCGGGCGTTTCGGCGGCGGACACGGTGCCGCTCGCGGTCGCGCGCCTCGTCGAAGCCATGCCGCGCGCGCAGGTGCGCCTCGTGGAAAGCACGATGAACCTCATGATGCCGGCGCTCGTGCACGGCGAACTCGATGTCGTAGTGGGGCGCGCGGCCAACGCGCAGGTCGACCCGACGCTCGAAATGGAGACGCTCTATCGCGACCCGGTGAACTTCGTGGTGGGGCTCGGGCATCCGCTCGCGAAACGCCGCAAGCTGGACTGGCCCGATTTGTTCGAATACGCGTGGATCGTCTGGCCGCCCGGCACGCCCATTCGCACGGCGCTCGAAACGGCGCTCGCGGCCGCGGGGCGCAGCATGCCGCGGCACACCGTGGAGTCGAATTCTTCGATGCTCAACGTGACGCTTCTGAACCAGACGCGCCTGATCGGTGTGGCCTCGCATCGCGCGGCCGTGCGCTTCGAGCGGTTGAACGTGCTACGGGTGCTCGCCATGCCGATGCCGCTCGGCAGCTCGGGCGCCGTGGGCATGTACTGGCGGCGCGACAGCGTGAGCCGCGCGGCGGTAGCGCTGGCGCTGGATTGTTTGCGCGAAAGTGCGAATCCGCCGGGGGAAGGCCTGGAGTCGTGAAGTGAAACGCTGACGAGGGACAACCTGGACGAATCTGGCTGACGTTATGCTGCGCGCTCACCGCGTGGCCGCCGTTGCGCGGCTCGATTTTTCGCACTCACAGGTTCTACCCGAAATGAAAAAGCTCATCCTTGCAGGACTGCTATTCGCCTCTGCGCTGAGTGCCGCCAGTGCATTTGCACAGACCGCCCAGACGGCTCAATCCGCTCCGGCCCCCTCGATCGATCAAGGCGATGTTTTCCTCGGCGTATGCCAGAAGCCCGAGAATCTCGATGCGTGCCTCATGTATTACGCTGGCTATACCAACGGGGTGCTCGTGCAATCGCTCCTCGACAAGCAGCGGCCACGGTACTGCGTGCCCGGGAATATCAGCCGCAAGGATCAGCTAGCCGCCGTGACGACATGGATGAAGCGGAATCTCGACCACGTTCTTGAACCTACGGCGGCCGTCATCTACAAGGCGCTGATAGGCTCGTTTCCCTGCAAGTAAGCGCTACGCGCACTCTCGTTAGCGTTTCATGAATTCCATTCATGAAAGCATGCGCGATCCAGGGCTTTATCGAAGAGCGACTCCGTATTTAAATCCCTACTTTGGCAACGAGCTCGAAGTGAGAGGATATGGACTATCGCAATCTGGGTCGCAGTGCGCTCAAGGTTTCCCCGCTGTGCCTCGGCGCAATGATGTTCGGCGGCGAGACCGACGAGGCTGCGTCGAAGCGCATCATCGACAAGGCCTTCGAACAGGGCATCAACTTCATCGATACGGCCGACGTCTATCACGCGGGCCGCTCCGAGGAAATCGTCGGCCGCGCGATTGCGGCGCAGCGCGATAGCTGGGTCGTGGCGACGAAATTCGGTTTCCCGTTCGCACAGGGGCCGAATGAGCAGGGGCAGTCGCGCAAATGGATCTACCAGTCGGTGGAGGCGAGCCTGAAGCGCCTTGGGACCGACTACATCGACATTCTCTACTTTCACCGCGCGCTGCCCGACGTGCCGCTCGACGAAGCCGTGCGCGCCGTGGCCGATCTGATCCGCCAGGGCAAGGTGCGCTATTTCGGCGTGTCGAACTTCCGTGGCTGGCGCATTGCGGAGATCGTGCGCCTCGCGGACCAGATGGGCATAGACCGGCCCGTGGCGAGCGAGCCGCTCTACAACATCGTCGATCGCACGGCAGAGGTCGAGCAGTTGCCCGCCGCCGCGCATTACGGGCTGGGCGTGGTGCCATACAGCCCGCTCGCTCGCGGCGTGCTGACCGGCAAATACGCGGTCGATGCCCCGCCGCCCGGCGACAGCCGTGCGGGACGCGGCGACCGGCGCATTCACCAGACCGAGTGGCGCGCAGAGTCGCTGCGAATTGCGAGCGAGATTTCGAATTACGCCGCGCAGCGCGGCACGACGCCCATCGCGTTCGCGCTGGCGTGGGTGCTCAAGAATCGACACGTCAGTTCGACGATCGCGGGCCCGCGCACCGAAGCGCATTGGGACAGCTATAGCGAGGCGCTGAACCTTCAACTCGGCCCCGACGACGAGACGTTCGTCGACAGCCTCGTGCCGCCGGGACATGCGTCCACGCCGGGCTATACCGACCCCGGCTACCCGGTCGAAGGGCGCAAGACCGGCATCTAACGCTCGGTTCGACGCGCTGCGCTACGCGCGATAGCGCAGCGCGTCGATCACGAGCGCGAGCGCGCGCGACGACTGTCGGCGGCTCGGGTAAAACGCGTGATAACCCGGAAACACCGGGCACCAGTCCTTCAGCACGCTTTTCAGGCGACCTGCGCGGATGAACGGCAGCGCGGCGTTCTCGGGAAGGAACGCGAGCCCGTGGCCATCGAGCGCCGCATTGAGCATTTGCGGCATGGCGTTGAACGTAAGCTGGCCGTCCACGCGCACCTGCAACTCATGTTCGTCCTTCTTGAGTTCCCACGCGTACAGACCACCCGACGATGTGAGCCGCAACGTAATGCAGTCGTGCTTGAGCAGATCCTGCGGCGCGCGCGGAGCTTTATGCGCGGCAAAATAATCGGGAGAACCAACGATTGCCATTTTCACGTCCGGTCCGATGCGCACCGCGATCATGTCCTTCTCGACCTGGTCGCCGAGGCGTACGCCAATGTCGTAACGATCGGCGACGATGTCGCGCAGGCCGTAGTCCACGGTGATCTCGACCTTGATGTCGGGATACTCGGCGAGGAGCGGACGCAGCTTCGGCCAGATCACGGTGTCGATGGGATGATCGATCGCGGTGATGCGGATGGTCCCCGCGGGCTTGTCGCGCAGTTCGGTGAGCGCCGCAAGCTCGGCGTCGATCTGTTCGAAGCGCGGCGAGAGCGACTGAAAGAGCCGCTCGCCGGCTTCGGTGGTCGAGACGCTGCGCGTGGTGCGCGTGAGCAGGCGCAGGCCGAGACGCGTTTCGAGGCTGCGGATGGTGTGGCTCAGCGCCGACTGCGAGACGCCGAGCTGCGCGGCCGCGCGCGTGAAGCTGCGCTCGCGCGCGACGGCCAGGAACGCAAGGAGATCGCTGAAATTTTCGCGCGCCATGATGGGGTTCGCTTGGGGGCGGGTGGTGCGAATCGTATCAAACACGCGCGAACGGCGCTTATGCCGTTGCCTCGACGGCCAGTTCGAAGCCTTCGTCCAGCCATCCCGTTACGCCGCCAATCATTATCTTGACGGGTCTTCCCAACTGCGCGAGCCGGATCGCACCACGCGTTGCGCCATTGCAATGCGGTCCGGCGCAGTACGTCACGAACAAAGTATCGGCGGGCCAGGCCGCTAGCTTCGAGGCAATGATCTTCCCGTGCGGCAGGTTGATGGCGCCGGGCACATGGCCCGCCACATAGAGCGCGGGACCGCGAACGTCGAGCAGCATGAACTCTGGTGCTTCGCTGCCTGCGAGTGCAGCGTGTACGTCGGCGCAGTCGGTTTCGAAGCGCAGCGAGGCGGTGAAATGTGCGAGTGCTTCTGCGCTTTAGGTAGCCAGCAGAGATTGATGGGGGGCGCGACAGGCTGTGTGAGCTTGCCCACGCTATTCGTCTGGTTGGGCTTGTTACGTCTTGTTACAACCCCTAGACTGCATTTCACATTGGCCGCGGGGGCGGTCAAGATGAGAAGGAAAAAGCTGCTGACGGGGACGGCAGCTGCGGCCATGATCGGGCAGCGCGCTCGCGGGGTGCGGCACTGAGATGCACGCGCGAGACCATGAGGGAGGCTCACGACGGATTCGTAGCCTGCGAGCGCGCAAATAAGGCCGTATGGCAGATGCAGAAGCCAATCAGGGGACACGTCTTGAACGAGTTGCTCAGCGAGAGCCAGCAAAAACTGGCCGTCGAACCCGGTCGTCGTTCAGTCAACATCCAGTCCGCGAGCCGCTCCTCGCGAATGCGCACCCAGTGCGACGTAGAGGGCGCACTTTGCCTTAGACGCGTGCGTTCGGGTGGCGGAGAGTCGATGCTCGTGCGGTTGTTCCAGCTGACGGAGCCTGTGAGGTTTGCGGCTACCTTCGACGCGAAGGACATTGTCGCGTACGGCATTGGGGCACCCCTGCTTCGCATCCTGCAGGGTGACGCTGAATTTCGCTCCGCGGTCGGGACATTGTTGGCCAAAGGATATCGGCTATCTCTTGGCGAGGGCCGCCTCGAACTGACGATGGCCGGCAAGGTCCCGAAAGATCAGCGGGACACTCTCCCGGATAGCCTGTCGGTCGCGGCGAGCCGCCTTGAAGCCCTGACCGGCGGCGCGGCGAATTCGGAGGCCAGTCTCGGTCGTATCCGCAGGCCTTGGCTCGTGGCGTCGACCCTGGCAGCGGTTGTGTACTTTCTCAGTCATCTGGCCTCGTACTCCTCGGTGTTACCGCTTTCTCTTCTACCTGCCATTGTCAGCGGTGCTGCGCTCCTTTCCGCGGTGGCATTCCTGATACAGCGCTCAACGCTGAAAGAACACGCGCTTGCGGGAGCGGTCGCGCTCGACGTCTTGATGTGGGGTGTCTTCAGTTCGGTGTTTTTCAGCAGCGCAATCTGCATTCTTCTGAATGACTATGTAGGCGCGCGGCTAGTGCCGGTGCTATCGCTCGCCGTCGACGGCACTGTCCACATCACGCACGGAAAACACACGTCCTGCGCACTCGTCCTTGACGCGTCGACGCCAGTCGTCCTGGACGACAAACGGATCCGCACTTTACCGATGCCGTGCTCGCTGGCCTATCGGCACAACGATTCTTTCGAGAACAGGTACGACGTGCAGATCAATCCCGGGTTGCTCGGAGCCCCGTTCGTACAGTCAATCTCAGTGCACGAGTGAGCGCGGCGTCGCCCCCTCAATCCGCGTGAGAATCGACGCACGCGCGCCCCACGCCTCAATCATGTGGCGCATGCCGTGCGCGCTGACGTGTTGCGTAGCTACCTTATGGTCTGGCGCAACACCATTGGCTGATTCCGCGCATGCAACTGCCAGTTGGCCCAATCTGCCGCCACACGATCAGAAATTCTGGAGACTTGCCATGTCTACTGGCCATGGCCGCTCAAACTGAATTAAGCGGGCGTTGGCGACACCCTGACGCACTCAACGTGCTTTTCCAGCGCATATAGTTGATGTGTCAACGTAATATCCGATTGGGCGATCGACCGCACTAACGTGCTGGGCGGCCATCCGCGTCATATCGTGGCGACGCTGAATGTACCGCTGCTGCGCAGCGATGCTGTGAAACCCCGTTCACACGGAGGCTGCGTGCTTGATGTCAATGCGTGCTCCCTCGCAACCTTTAAATTGGGCCACATCGGGGCGTTGGCCCTTAACGGAGGACCTCATGCAAGCATCAAACATCATGACGACGGACGTCATCATCGTGCGCCCTAATGCGTCGATTTTCGAGGCAGCAACGCTGCTCACTGAACATCACATCAGCGGGATTCCGGTCGTTGACGATGGCGGAGCGGTTGTCGGCATGCTCAGCGAAGGCGATCTGCTGCATCGCATGGAAACGGGCACCGGCAAGCCGCAGCGAAGCTGGTTTGGCGAATTCCTCCATTCGACGCGCAAACTTGCAGGCGAGTACCTGAAGGAAAACGCGGTGAGAGTGAACGACGTCATGACGGGCAATGTCGTTTCGGTTTCGCCCTCGACGCCGCTCAGCGAGATCGCCGACATACTCGAGCGCCTCCATATCAAGCGTGTGCCCGTGCTCGATCAGGGCAAGCTTGTTGGTATCGTCAGTCGCGCGAACCTGATACGCGCTCTGGCGAGCGCCGCGCGGCCCGATCAGACGGGGCTCGCTTCGGACGAGACCATCCATCTCAACGTGATGCATGCGCTGGAAGGGCGTCGCTGGGCAATGACGGCGGAGAACGTTGTCGTCAAGGAGGGGGTCGTCCACTTCTGGGGCACGGTGAACTCCGAGGAGGAACGCAGGGCGATACTCGTCTCCGCGGAGCGCGTGCCTGGCGTCAAGGGCGTCGAGGACCACCTCGGCTACCCGGTCGTGTTCACGCCCATGTAAGGAAGTCGGGACGTCAAGGCATGGTGAATGGGCTGGGTCAGAAGCACGAGCGCCCCGCCGCGTGTTGCGTCCAGGGAAGATCGGTGATGATCGTTCAGTTTCCTCATACGACTGCGGGATACACCTACGCAGGTACAGTCAGCTTCATTGCGATAGTCGATGGGACCGAGGTTCTTTGCGAAATCTCGACCGAAGCACTCGATGATCATTTCGGCGCCACGCAACGCGCCAGCCCGATGTCGCCCGCGAGTCTAGGGAGACGGCGGCAGCATTCAGCTAGAGGCAGGTGTTGACGGAGCTAGCCGCATTACCGCCGCTGCCTCGCAAGCCAACCGAGGACCCTGGGCCGCTCATGGCGCGGCGAATGACAGCCGCCGTGCCGCCCGGCGGTTGCTGGCCTGGTGCGTAGACGTCGAACGCCTGGTCGTTGGCGAGCACGTGCTGCATATAGACCGTCTGACCGGAGCTGTTTGCCCAGGCCAAGGCAATACATTGCGCAACGGCCGCTGGCGCGTGTGCGCTTTGACCAACCGATTGAATGTTGTCCGGCGCTGGCGCAGCGCACCCAGCGATGACAAGTGCAGGGATAATGATCAGATGTCTCATTGCAGTGGCCTCTCATTCAGGTTTACAAAGCACCACATCGTTTCATGCCACGCGGACATCCCCGTAGCCTTTTGCCATTCGCTATCTGCCAGAATCCAGTCGATTTAATCCATCGTCGGCATGGCAATTGGCCGCCCCAGGCAGTGCATTCGGCAGCAGGACCTTTATCGGTGAGCTGATAAAGCCAGGCGTCGATTGCGATTGGCATCGCAATGGCAATCGCAATGCCAATCGCACCCTCGTACGCACCCTCCCGTATCGCTGTTCCTTGCCGCAGCGATTTGCCCGTCCGCCTGGCTGTCAACAGGAAGTAATGAACTTCTTCAAGTCACTCTCGTTCTCAAACACCGCCATACTGTCTGGCCCATACGATCGAGACGCTGGGCAGCCACGTCGAATTCAAAATCGGGAGTTGTAGCTTGTCACTACAGAGTGTAGGTCAGCGGTGTCCTGACGAGTCACTTTGTGAGGCTGGCCGTACCGCACACTTTCCACCTCATGTTGTTGGAACGCGAGTCAGCTTCTTTACATGGCCGCGCAACGATATCCGGTGCCTCGGCGACGGCCGGCTGCGGCATCTCATGCCTTCCGAAGGCTCGATCATATCGTTTGGTTTCCGAACAATATGATCGTGAGCATGACGTAGACGATTATCGCCATGTACATTCAAGCGTGTCCGATAGAGCGGGGCGATCGCTGGCATCAGGTCAGCGGTAGTGCTTGCTGACATACCCGTGAAAAATGGAGATCCGGTTTCCCGGCATGAATCGCTGATGCGATCATCTGTACTCGGTCCGAGACAGCGAAGATGGTGTGGAGGGGCGAATTGGTTATACACTGCGAATACATCACGGCAGTGCTTGAATGCGTCCAATTTCTGGAGAACATATCATGCTCAAACGTCTGATGTTGACGCTCGCCATCTTGCTGTTGTTGCCTGTTTCCGCTGCTCGGGCCGACGAATATACGGAAGCGCTCAGCCTGTTCAAGAATGCGGGAGAAAGCGGAAGCCTTTTGCAGAGTGCGTATGCCTACGCTTTGTTTCCGAAGATTGGCAAGGGAGGGGTCGGTATAGGTGGTGCCCGTGGCAAGGGCCGCGTCTATGAGCAGGGGAAGCATATCGGCGATACGACGATGACGCAGCTCACTGTGGGTTTGCAACTAGGCGGCCAGGTGTACAGTGAACTCATCGTGTTCGAGGACGAACGAGCCCTCAAAGAATTCACCAATGGCAACTTCGAGTTCGGCGCGGATGCCAACGCGATCGCAATCACTGCGGCGGCGGGCGCAAAGACAGGCACGACGGGTACATCTGCTAACGTCAGTGGTGGCAAGAAAGACGCAAAAACTGCGGGATCCTATCGAAAAGGCATGGCCGTGTTTACAGTGGCGAAGGGTGGCCTGATGTACGAGGCAAGCGTCGGCGGACAGAAATTCTCTTACAAGCCACGGTAATTTTTCGCCGAATGTTCGTGTACGCCTTTGAAAGTCCAGAGATTGCGTGAGAGATGCACATAAATGTTCGGCGAAGCGAAAGCATGGAAGACTTCAACGAGCCGATGCTGTTGAATAAGGTGCTGTGCGCTTTCTTGAATTCGACCTCAGGAAGATCGACATCTCAGATCGACGTGCAAACCACCTGCGAACACCGGTCAAGGGTGCAACGAGCCCTTAAGGCCTCGCGACACAAACGCGCAGCGACTTTTAACGGTGTCGGCCGACTGCCGCTCGGTGCGGTAAAGCATCGATCTTCCGAACAGAATGGAAATTCGCTGGAATAGCGAGTTCGCCACGTCAATCCACGCGATGCCGTTCGACGTCACGAAATCGAATCGGTTCTCTTTGCGCACGTTACTGCCATGAGGCTCACGCACTATCGGGTGGTACACGCGATCAGATGTCGCGCGTCTGGGGGATCACAACCGTTTGACCATGCGGTTTGCCGTTCGCGTCGACCAGGTATGTTGTGAAATTTTCTGAACTATTTGCCAATCACTATGTGATTGCATCGGACAAAAACGCTCAGATCGGGCAATACGGGAGACTGAAATATTTCCACTATTTAAGCAAGGATGGAGGCAATGGTTGGCAAGGTGACACTGAAGTTGTGGGAAATGTCGCCATCTTCGCGATTTTTTTATTTGCTTAACCTTAAGGTGAAGAATTTGAGGTATTAACATGTTAATTAATGCAATGGGGGAATTTTTCGGGAGAATCTTCTTCCAGCGATGCTTCTATTTGTTCCTGGTCTTGATGGTCTTTATCTGCACCGCTCCGTTCGTGGAACCAACGCCGATTGGACGTTTCACGATCAACTGCGCAAATGCGTTGATTATCATCGCGACGGTGGCGTCAGTCGGCCGTTCAACGCTCTCCTTCGTGATCGCGGTCCTTCTCGCCAGTCCAGCGCTGGCGTTTCAATGGATGGCAGTATCGGGCGTCGACCCGAACGCGGTTGCAAAATCGTGGGTTTTTGGGGCTTTGCTCTATGCAACAACAATCGCCTATCTGCTGCGCTACGTCTTTCGGCACGAGGTTATGACCGCCGACAAGCTGTTCGGCGCCGCATCTGCTTATCTGCTCCTCGCTGTCTTCTGGTCATTCCTGTACGCACTTGTTGCCCACTTTTACGAGGGATCATTTGCTATTTTTGGTAATCAGACCTCTTTGACGTTCTATGATTTCGTGTATTTCAGTTTCACCGTTTTGACCAGCACCGGTTTCGGTGACATTACACCCATAAGTCGCCAGGCTCGGGGGATCTGTGTAGTTGAACAGATTGTCGGTGCGCTGTTCGTTGCCATTTTGATAGCGCGGCTCGCCGGAGTTTACCCGCCGGCAAACGACCGCGGGAAACCGTGAGTTGTCCGGAGGTCAGGTGGGGCGTGCACCCGAGGATTGCTGACGTAGCGTCAAGCCTGGCCAGGTTGTAACCGGTACATCGCAGAGATGGATGAGTTCAAACGGCGTTGAGTGTGACTGGCTCGAGCGTGCCAGGTTGGTGGCGGTTTCAAGAGTATGGGCCGAGCGGGGAAGCGAATGGCCCTTTCCTAAGGAGGGAACTGACCTTTTGCGCAAAGCATTTGGTGCAACACCGCTGAGTTGTCTCTTTAGTTTGGATGTCGTTTCCGCAGCATTCCGAATGGTCGATGGTTGCCGACTGTCGCCTGATGCGGCCAGCGATAGTCTACCCTTCTCGGACCTTCAAAGGCAGTAACCGCATGTGACCGCTCGCCGAGGTACTGGACTCATTGGCCGCACACGCATCTCGCTAGGATATGAGAGTAAAGTCCAATTGATTATTTGCGGAAGAGATCCGATAGTGAAGTGTCATCGGAATCAAGTGCGGGCTTTTTCCTCCCATAAGAATGTTTACCCCGCATTGGCGGAGCGCATTGGGCTCATTCTGCCTGTGAGTCTGCGCGTGACCGATGTTTCAAATTCTTGTACAGCGCCACCGACCTCCACCCAGCGGTACGCGCCGTCAACGAGGTATCAACACTCAGAAATGCGGCGAGCGACGCTGTCGTCCGCCTGCAGGCACGCTGACCCATTCTTTCGCGCAACCGGAAACTAGATGGACTTCCCGAGAGTCATGCGTGTTGCTGCCCACTCGTGTTCTCTCATATCAGGAGACGACCATGGTAAGAAACATTTTCAGGTTCGGCGCGGTGGCGCTCGCGCTGGCAGTAACGGGCGTCGATGCGCAGACGACGCCGACGGGCACGACTCAGGCGGCGGCGAATCCCGTCGATCCAGCGGCGGTCCAGGCGCTCAAGGACATGGGAGCGTTCCTGCAGACGTTGACGCGTTTTCAGGTGTCGACCGAGCTGACGGGCGAGCGCGTACTTGCCGACGGCCAGAAGTTGCAGCACACCGCGTCGGCGAGGATGTACGTCGAGCGGCCGAACAGGATCCGCGCGTTCATCCGCGGTGCCCAGGCCGACCGTGAGATCATTTACGACGGCAGGACGGTGACCCTCTACACACCGGCGCAGAAGTATTACTCAATGGCCGAGTTCACCGAGAACATTGGCGGCTTGATCGACAAACTCGAATCCAGGTTGGGCGTTCAATTGCCGCTGTCGGATCTGTTCCTCTTTGGAACGCCAGCAGCGCCGCTCGACAACATCGAGTCGGCGATGAATGCGGGCCAGAGTATTGTGGGCGGCGAGGTTTGCGACCATTACGCGTTCCGCCAAGGCAAGGTCGACTGGCAGATCTGGATCGCGACCGGCGACAAGCCGCTGCCGCGCAAGGTCGCGATCACGAGCCGCATGGACGAAGCGCGTCCGCAGTCGGTCGCGCTGATCGACTGGAACCTCCAGCCAACGTTCAAGGATACGGTCTTCATGTTCGTGCCGCCCAAGGGGGCGGTCAAAGTCGATATCGTCCCGCCGAAGACCAACTAGAGGAGAGCCAGCATGAAGACCTCTTTTGGAAAGCTGCTCCCGGCTGCGCTGGCAGCCCTCGTACTTGCCGTTTTCGCGATTGCGCCCTACACCGATGCCGTAGGTCAACGCGCCCGTGGCGGCGGTGCGCAAGCCAGCGCCGCGCGGCAGAACGCTCAAGTCAACAACACCCGTGCCGACGCTCGCACCAGCAATGTCCGCAACACCAGCGTCAACAACGTCGACGTCCAGCGGAACGTCAACGTCAACGTGAGCGGCAACAACGGTTGCTGCAACAATGGCTGGGACAACGGCTATCATCCGGTCGCCAGAGCGGCGGCGGTTGGCGCAACGGTCGCCGTGACATCCGCCGTCGTGGGCTCGATCGTCAACGCCCCGCCACCGGGCTGCGTGCCGGTGAACTACGGAGGCATGGTCTACCAGCAATGCGGCAGCACCTGGTACGCACCGCAGGGATCACAATACATTGTTGTCAGTCCGCCGTATTGATGTCAGACCGTCAGGGGCCGCAAAACCCGCGACCCCTTCATCCCGTATCGGTGTCGCGTCGGTCCGTTCGCCCGGCTCCTTCCCGAGTGGCTCCTGTCGCTTTTGATACGCCTGGGGATTTGCATCGCCGTCGGTGCCTTCGCTTGCCAACGATACGCCGTTCGGACTGGCCGCCGGTATCGCGACGACGAGCCTCAAGTACGCCACACATTTCAGGCGTCATAGCGAAGCCGGCATGGTGATGGTCAATCTACCCACGGCGGGAGTCGACTATCACGTGCCGTTTGGCGGACGCAAGCGCAGCAGCTATGGTCCTCGCGAGCAAGGGCGATATGCACGCGAGTTCTACACAACGGTGAAGACCGCCTACATGCTGGCGTAGTCCAGGTTACCTCTGAGTCCACAGCGCCCACCGAAGCGCGCTGTACGGCACACGGGCGTGCCCCCGCCGTTCTCGATGGTGACGTGACTAGCTCGCGACGTATGGATGCGCGCGGCGGACATCCTTTCTGGCGCGCGGACGCACGGCGTTGCGTTGTGGCAGGTACGCGGCGAGTGGGAAGTCTCTGTGGGCCGGCGATGTCTGATGGATACAGTCATATGGGCCCAGTCAGTGGCTGCTACAGAGTATTTCGTCATATCATGGCGACACGCTACTTGCCATCATGGCCGGAGCCGCAGTCATAGCGAGGCCAGGATGTTCACCAAGGACATGCAATTGAAGGGAACCTTGGCGACGGCGATGTCTGAAGCTGGCTGCAACTCCGGCCCTATGCGCGGTTTATTTGATCTCGCCGAGAAGGTCGACGGCGGTTCAATAGCAGTGGTCCCGCGCGTCCGCGCGTTTCACAAAAAAGCACGCCTGCCCACACTTGCGGGCAACCGGCACTATGTTCGGATGCGCCGGGCCCGAGCGAGAGTCGCAGCACATCGACATGCCGCTAACACCTGCCTATATTTCGACCCTCATCGTTGCATGCGCATTTTTCATGGAAAGCGCGGATGCAAACATTCTTGTGACGGCACTTCCCTCGATGGCGCGCGACTTCCACGCGGATCCAGTCGTGTTGAAGATAGCCATCGCCAGCTATGTAGTCAGTCTTGGCGTCTTTATTCCGATCTGCGGATGGCTGGCCGACCGCTTCAACGCGCGTTCAGTATTCCGGACCGCCATTGGCATCTTCGTCGCGGGCTCGCTGCTCTGTGCCTGTTCGCCTTCGCTCTATTTCCTGACGATCGCCCGCTTCCTGCAGGGAATTGGCGGGGCAATGATGGTGCCGGTCGGCCGCATCATCGTGGTACGCGCGCTGCCGAAAAACGAGTTCCTGCGGGCGATGAACCTGCTCAGCGTGACATGGATCGTCGCCCCGATCATGGCACCGCTGCTTGGGGGATTCATCACCACCTATCTCCACTGGCGCCTGATTTTCTTCATCAATGTCCCGCTCGGCCTACTGGGCATTTATTTGGCCAGCCGCCACATCGCCAATACGCGTGAACCGCATCCGGGCCCGCTCGACTGGTTGGGTTTCATGTTGTCGGGGTCAGGCGCAACGCTGATGCTTACCGGACTTTCATTGATCGGCAGCCAGATTATCGGCGACCGCACTGCATGGGAGATGACGATTGCCGGGGCGCTTCTGCTCTGGCTTTACGTGCTACACGCACGTCGCACGGCATCGCCGGTGCTCGAACTGCGCCTCTTTCAGGTTCCGACCTTCCGCGCGAGCGTACTCGGCGGATCGCTCTTTCGCATGGGATTCGGTGCCGTGCCCTTTCTTCTGCCGCTGTTGCTGCAGGAAGGGCTGGGCATGACGGCATTCCGTTCAGGCCTCATTACCTGCGCTTCCGCGGTGGGGAGCCTGTTCATGAGGCCGTTCGTTTCCACTACGCTGAGCCGGCTCGGATTCCGGACCGTGCTCGTTTACAACGCGGGATTTTCGGGTATCGCGATTGCTTTATGCGGCTCGTTCTTCTCCGGCGTATCCAGCTTGTATATCTGGCTCGTGGTTCTGGTGGGCGGATTTTTCTCTGCGCTGCAGTTCACCTGCCTCAATTCACTGATCTATGCCGATATCAGGCACCAGGACGCCGGCCGCGCCACGAGTCTGGGTAGCGTCGTCCAGCAGATGTCGCTGGGACTGGGAGTGGCGATCGGTGGCATTGTCCTGCAGTTCACCCGTACCGTGACCGGGCATACGCACGTCATGCCATCCGACTTCTGGCCAGCGTTCCTGGTCATCGGCCTTTTATCGTTCGGCTCGATTCCCTTCATGCGTCACCTGTCGGCGAACGCCGGTGATGAGGTGGCGCGTCGCTCTCGCAGCTAGCCGGGCCTGCGAAATTCGGACTGTCACTTCAAGGCCAACTTCCCGACCCGCGCGCTCCCCGGCAACCTTACAGCAATCATGCTAGGATGCGCCCTTTCGTCCGTCTGGATGATGGCGCGCGCACGCGCGCGGGCCGCTTCGAAGCGGTGCCAGGCCGCCGCTTCGCGCCCCGATCTTCTCCGCCCCCTTTCAGCCAACGCGATGCGTGGGGCGTGGCAACGACATCCAGCCAATCCGCTGCAAATCCATACCGCTACATGGAATCCGACCGTTCCGGCTCGCGCCGCTCTTCCCGTTCTTCGTTGCTCCGTAGCGAACTGCTCGCGGGCATCACGTCGTCGTTCGCGCTCGTGCCCGAGTGCATCGCCTTCGCACTCGTCGCGCGCGTCAATCCGCTCGCGGGCCTGTACGGCGCGTTCTTCATCTGCACGATCACCGCGCTGTTCGGCGGCCGGCCCGGGATGATTTCGGGCGCGGCAGGATCGATGGCCGTGGTGATCGTCGCGCTCGTGGTTCAGCACGGCCCGCAATATCTGTTCGCCACGGTCGTGCTGAGCGGCATCGTCATGATGCTGTTCGGCGCGCTGCGCCTTGGCAAGCTGATCCGCATGGTGCCGCATCCGGTGATGCTCGGCTTCGTCAACGGCCTCGCGATCATCATCGCGCGCGCGCAGTTCGAGCACTTCAAGGTACCCGGCCCGCAGGGGCCGCAATGGATGCACGGCGCGGCGCTCGCGCTCATGGCGGGGCTCGTCGCGCTCACCGTGGCAATCGTGTTCGTGCTGCCGCGCGTGACGAAGGCCGCGCCGCCTGCGCTCGTGGCGATCGTCGGCGTGGGGCTCGCCGCGCAGTTGCTGCACTTGCCGGTGCGCACGCTCGGCGACATGGCGCATATCGCGGGCGGCTTGCCCGCGTTTGCGCTGCCCGCCGTTCCGTTCGATCTCTCCACGCTGAAGATCGTGCTGCCCTACGCCGTGCTGATGGCGATGGTGGGTCTGCTGGAGACGCTCCTCACGCTCAACCTCACCGACGACGTGACGGCCACGCGCGGCCGCCCCAACCGCGAGTGCGTGGCGCTCGGCGCGGCGAATGTCGCTTCGGGCCTGTTCAGCGCGATGGGCGGCTGCGCCATGATCGGCCAGACCGTCATCAATCTCGGCTCGGGCGGTCGCGCGCGCATCTCGGGCGTGACGAGCGGCGTGATGATCCTGCTCTACATCCTGTTCCTTTCGCCGCTGATCGAGCGCATTCCACTCGCGGCGCTCGTGGGCGTGATGTTCGTGGTCGCCGCGCAGACCTTCGCGTGGGGCTCGCTGCGCGTGCTGCACAAGGTGCCGCGCAACGACGCTGTGGTGATCGTTGCGGTCACAATCATCACTGTGTGCACGGACCTCGCGACGGCGGTGCTCTGCGGCATCGTGATCGCCTCGCTCAATTTTGCGTGGCAGCATGCGCGCGAATTCCGCTGCGACACTCGCGACACCGCTGCGGGCAATCGCGTGTACGTGCCGCGCGGCACGCTATTCTTCGCGTCGGCCGCGCACTTCCAAACGCTGTTCGATCCGCTGAACGATCCTGTGCACGTCACGATTGACTGCGCGCATCTGCATGTGGCGGATCATTCGGCCATCGCCGCGCTAGAGGCGGTGCAGGAGCGCTACGAGCGCGCGGGCAAAGAGGTCGTGTTCGCACATCTTTCGCCGCGCTGCAGCGGGTTGCTGACGCGGGCGGATGTGGAGGTGCGGGTTTCCGCGTGATGGGCCGAAGGCGGGGGATTCCCCGCCTTTTTTGTTTGGGCTTGCACGACGCGATGTATGCGCCCAAGTGCACCGCTTCCAGCCTGCGCTGATACGCTAACAACACACGGCTTGCCGGCACGGTTTCGTGGCCCGGGGTCCACGCCAAAAAAAGCTTGACCTGGAGTGCACTCGAAGTCCCACCATTCAGAACGTCGATGAGGAGAAGCGCATGAAGATTGGTGAACTGGCCGCGCTCACGGGCCTTTCGGCCCACACGATCCGCTATTACGAGCGCATCGGGCTGATTCCTTATGCGGTGCGCGACGAAACCGGCCAACGCGCTTACGACCGCTCGGTGCTCGAATGGATCGAGTTCCTGGGCCGTCTGAAGACCACGGGCATGCCGATCCAGGGCATGTTGCGCTACGCGCAATTGCGCGCGGCGGGCAAGGCAACCGAGCGCGAGCGCGGCGAATTGCTGGCGGCGCATCGCGAAGCGGTGCGTGCGCAGGTGGCCGAACTCAAGGCGTGTCTTCTCGTCCTCGACAAAAAGATCGAAGGTTATTCCCACGCCATGCAAAGGAACGAGAATGCACGAAACGATGAATCAGGTCAGCGCCGCCCAGCAGGAAAGTCGCCTCGCAAGAGGCAAGCGCATGCTCTCGGCGATTGACGGCAGCGGCGGCGAGCACGTGGTCGACTCGCTTGCCGATATCGCGCCGGATTTCGCGCAGTATCTGCTGGAATTCCCATTCGGCGACATCTACTCGCGGCCGGGTCTCGACCTGCGCTCGCGCGAGATCGCCACCATCGCGGCGCTCACGGCCATCGGCCACGCGCAGCCGCAGCTCAAGGTCCACATTGCTGCGGGCCTGAATGTGGGGCTCACGCGCGAGGAGATCGTCGAAACGATCATGCAGATGGCCGTGTACGCAGGCTTTCCGGCGGCGCTCAACGGTCTCTTCGCGGCGCGCGAGGTGTTCGCCCGCGAGGCTTGAGGCGCTCGACGCGCGCGGCGGCTCGCCGCTTCGCGCGTGCCTCAGAAACTCCAGAAGAGGAAATGGTGGCGCTTACGCGGATGAGGTGCGCGTTGCGTAGGACTCACTGGGGCCAACTGCTCGTGTGCATCGATCACCCGGGCGCGCAGCGCCATGTCATAGAATGCGCCGACCACTGGCAGGGCGCTATGCGCGCCCTCACCCCAGTAGTCGTCGCGCAACGTCACGCGTGCGTCGTCGAATCCCACCCATGCGCCTGCAACCAGTTCGGGGTGAATCAGGATGAACCAGCTATCCGTGCTGTCCTGCGTCGTCCCCGTCTTGCCTGCGACGTCGGCGCGAATCCCGAAACGTGTCCGGATGTCTTTGCCGGTGCCGCGGCTGACGACGTCGCGCATCACTTCGACCAGCTTCAATGCCGCAGCGGCGGGCAGCGCCTGCTCCGGTCGCGCGACCGGAAATTCGGCGAGTACGTTGCCGTTGCGATCCTCGATGCTCGTCACCATGCGCGGCTCGACGTAGGCGCCACGGTTGGCGATCGTGCAGTACGCCGAGACCATCTCCCTTAGCGTGACAGGACTCGTGCCCAGGGCGAGTGACGGCACCGGATCAAGCGGGCTCTCGCGCACACCCATCGCGCGCGCGAGCGCGGCAACCTTGGCTGGCCCCTCGCGCTGCATGAGCTGGGCGGTCACTCGGTTACGCGAAAAGGCAAGGGCGTCACGCAGCGACATGGGCCGGCCAGTCGGTGGCTCCGGGTCGGTCGGCTTCCATACCGCATTGCCTTTCAATGGGATCGAGACGTTGCGATCGACGATCGTGTCACCCGGCTGCGCGCCGTCCGCGAAGGCGGCGCCATAGACGAAGGCCTTGAACGTGGAGCCAGGCTGCCGTCGCGCCTGCTGAACGTGATCGAAAGGCTCGTCATGAAAATCGCGGCTGCCGACCCATGCCTTGATGTCTCCGTTGCGAGGATCCATGGCGACGAATCCCGCTTGAATCTGCGTCTTGCTGTGGCAAAGGCCATCGACAAACGATGCGTCCATTGCGAGTTTCCTGATGGCGTCTTCATCCGACTGTCCGGCACCCCGTGCATTGCGGTACTCCGCGGTTTGTCTGATGAACGCCTGGAATAGCGCGTTGCCCGGCCAGCAGCCTGTGCGCGTGTTCCACCCGTCGTTGGCGATCGACTGCAACCGGCTGGTCTGCCACGCTACTGCCTGTGTCGCCATTGTCTGAAGCCGGGAGTCGATGGTCGTTCGCACGACGAGCCCGTCGGAGTAGATGTTGTAGCCGTTGCGATCGGCCCATGCAGTCAGCCACCTGCGCAACTGCGCGGCGAAGTGCGGAGCGGAGCCAACGGCCTCGGACTGTGGCTCGAAGTTGACGTTGAGCGGCTGGCGCATGAGCCACGCGTAGGCACCCGGTTCGAGTTTGCCGAACTTCACCATCTGCTGGAGCACCGTGTTGCGGCGCTCCCGCGCGCGATCTGGATTGAGCACCGGGTTGTAGGCGCTGTTCGCTTTGAGCATTCCCACGAGCGTCGCACTCTCGAGGACATTCAGTTCCGCGGCGGGCTTTCCAAAGTACGTGCGGGCCGCCATCTCCACGCCATATGCGTTGTACAGAAAGGGCACCGTGTTCAGGTACGTTTCCAGGATCTGGTCCTTGCTGTACACGGATTCGATCTTGAGGGCAGTGATCGCTTCCTTGAGCTTGCGCGTCAACGTTGGTGCGCGGCCGATTTCATCTGGATACAGATTGCGTGCGAGCTGCTGGGTGATGGTGGAACCACCCTGGCGACTACCTGTGAATGTATGAAGTGCGGCCGCCCCAATGCGCTGGAGGTCAATCCCGTGATGCTCGTAGAACCGGTGATCCTCGGTCGCAATCAGGGCGTCCACGACATGCGGCGAGATCTGGTTGAGCGTGACCCACTCGCGATTGACCGGCTTGAACTCGGCGAGCACATTGCCATCGGCGGAGAGGATCAGCGCGGGACGATCGACGCGGGCCTTGCGGATGTCACCGAGGCGAGGGGTGAATGGAATCAGGGCCAGCGTGTATGCCAGCGACAGCACCGGTATTGCGGCGAGCGTCAATACGATGCCCCGACGCGTCGGGTGGCGAATGCCGTGCAGCAATGTGCAGACAAGTCGGCGTGCCTTTGCGCCCGCCGTGGCGAAAAGCGAGCGGGCACGGCTCACCCAGCGTGCGCAGAGTTCACGAAACAGCGACACATACGGGTGGTTCACAGTAGCAGCGCAATGGACGAAAGGTCGGATCGTACCAAAGCGCAGGCGCGGTTCCGGCGGCAAAACGGGCCCACGCGCCTGCTGCTAACAGATGATTACACTTGTTTCGAATCTGTGGGGCCGCGCGTATGGCGCGCGGGCCGCCAGAGTGCCGGGAGTCCGATCAGCACTCGCCTTTCTTGGCGTGTCCGGGCGGGCAGTGCCAACCCTTATCGTGATGATGATGCTTTTCCCAGTCGTCGCGTTCCCAGTAGCGGTGGCCATCCCAATAGCGGTCGCCATGCCAACCCGGCGTAACGACGATGGCGGCAGGAGCCGGTGGCGGCGCGACCACGACAGGAGCACCCACGTTGATGCCGACGTTGACGTCGGTGGCGTGTACCGCGCCGGTCAGGCCGAATGCAGCGGCAGCGAATGCCAGTTGTGCGAGTGCTTGTTTCTTCATGGAACAGTCCTCCAATTTTGCACGGGTGCCCGGATCGGTTTCACTGGACAACAAAAAACCCACTCGAAGGCGGGTTCTTTGGCACGACGGATTCTTGCGGGATTCGCCCGGGTTTTGCCCACCTGTTGCCCGAACTCGGGAAACGAAGACATTGCCCAAAACCTTCCTGAGTCTCGCAAAGCCTTACTGGGCTTTGGTTGCGGGGGCAGGATTTGAACCTGCGACCTTCGGGTTATGAGCCCGACGAGCTGCCAGACTGCTCCACCCCGCGGCGCAAAGTGTACTCGGACCATCAAGGCGGGTCAATCGCCGGCGCGCTCGGCGCAGGTCTCGTGCTAGGCGCCGCAGTGACGCTCGTTGACCCCGTGCCGAATCAGGATGCTTTCTCATTACGCAGCATACAGAAAGGAATCCTGATTATTGTTCTGGAGCGGACCAGGTAAGGAGGAGCGACGTTGACGCGATTGACGGCACGCCTGTACGGCCGGCATCCTTGCGCGCGACCACCAGTAAGCGCTGAGGCGCCTCGGGCCGAACGCGCTTGTTCTCCAGGGCGACATACGTTCAGTCGAAGACATGCGGGCGATTGCCGCTGAGATAAAAGAGAAATTCGGTGGCCTGGGTGTCGTGTTCGCCAACGCCGGCTAGCTTGCCCCTCCGCAGTCAACGACATCGACGACAACACTCTACAGCGAGATTGTGGACATCAACGTCAAGGGCGTGGTGTTCACGCTTCAAGCGGTGCTGCCGGACTTGCGAGAGGGTTCCTCAGTCATCCTCAATACATCGTTCGTGGTGGTTTTCAATCCGGCCCAACCTGGTTGCGCACGCGGACGGGCCGAAGCGCAAGGAGAAATGATCTTGACCGACTGTGTGGAATGCAGAGTGACCGTTCGTGGAATTTGTCATCTGCAAGTCCGTTGCGCGGGGCGATTATTGGCCGACCGCCGCTTGATGTGGTCGGCGGTAGTCGACCCGCAAGCGGTCTATCGATCTCACAAAGGATTCAACCGGCCACTCACCCCAGATCAGAACCGGGTTCCCATGTGGGAGACACGCGAGACACCCGGCTCGGCACTAGACGGCCGCCTCAACACGGCGACCTGGTCATGCGGGCTCAGTAGCGCTTTTTCGGCGGCAACGAGCGTTTGATCTGTTTGCGCAAGCGTGCCACTGCAGCAGCCTTTTTGCGTTTGCGTTCTGTGGTAGGTTTTTCATAGGCTGTCCGGGCACGAAGCTCCGGAATCAAGCCGTTGCGCTCGATCGCGCGACGGAACCGGCGTAAAGCAACTTCCATGGGCTCGTCGGGTTTCAGAATTACGGTAGTCAATTTATTTCCCCTGGTTGAGATCTGGCAGCAATGGCGAATGGTGACGTGGAGGTGCATGCAGCGCCGTGGCGCAGGTGAGGGTCACAGCCGATGCTCGCATGTCGCGCCGTCAACGACGACGAAATGCGGGTCTTTGTGTTGCGCCGCCGCTGCTGCGTTCATCCTTATGTCGAAAATTGATTCGTCCTTTCGTCAGGTCGTACACCGAGAGTTCCAGTGTCACCCGATCGCCGGCAAGGATGCGGATGTGATTCTTGCGAATTCGACCGGACGCGTACGCCCCCACCACCACGCCATTGTCGAGCGTGACACGGTAGCGGCTGTCCGGGAGCACTTCTTCAACGATACCGTCGAGTTCCAGCAGTTCTTCTTTGGCCATTCAAGGTTCCTTATCATTTGGCGGGACATGGGCTCGGACGCCGCGTTGAGGAAGAGCCGCGAACGTTGATCGACACGGGCTCGCGCGGGAGTGGGAGGCATGAAAACAACTGGGCGGCCCTTGCGCCCTGGAAGTCATGGACACCGCTGTGTCCGGGCGGCGAATCAGGCACGCGAGGGGATTGGTCCGACGCGGGCGCACGTCAAACCGTTGCGATGCGAGTCGGAGCGTGCAGTCCAGCGAGCACTGATATTGCTGGCCTCACTGGACTATCAATCAGGGAAAGATTCGCGACTAACCAAAACGCGTCGTTTCGGTGCTGTGCGAAGCGAACCAGCCTTCCATTATAACCGAAGGCTGCCATCTGCTCGGCCGCTATCGGCGGGGTCAGAAGGAAGGGGTAGTGTCAACCATGGGCAGTTCGGGATCCAGCGTGATCTTTGGGCGCGTTTTTGCAGCCGCCCTGGTGCCTTGGATACGTTGGGTGCTTCGAACCGTGGCGCGTCTTTAACCGCGTGTGTCGACCCAGTTGCGTGCCCACTCGGTCGAGTGCTGCAACGCCTGCTCTTCACTCTTGAAGTAATCGAGCGAATAGAACCAGTAGCGGCCTTCGGCTCTCGCGCTATCGATGCGTTCAAGCAGCAGGTTGGATGAAAAGCTACCGTCGGGCAATCGATGCGCCGAGGATTGAACGGCATAGCCGTTGTAATGTTGAATCTGTTTGCTTTGCATTTTATTTTAATGATATTTGAGTGCGTCCGTGCCGTGCGAAAAGTGCACGGGTGCGCCGATTCAAAGCCATTGCAAGCCGAATCTGAAGCAGTCGGAACGCGAAAAAGGGGCGTTGAAGCCAGAGGGGAGAATGAGGTGCAACGAGGCGTATGGCGCTTGGCAAGCTGCTGAACAAACAGGTGCAGCGTAGAGCGATGGCGCCAACTTTGGGAGACAAAGCTCCGCGAGGGTGTCGCTGCAACCCGGCGTCCGTCGTCGGATGCCGGGTCCTTCAAACTTTACAGCGGCTTGATGTTAGCCGCTTGCAGACCCTTCGGGCCTTGCTTCGTTTCGAAGCTCACCTTCTGATTTTCAGCCAGCGTCTTGAAGCCGTCGGCACGGATCTCGGAGAAGTGAGCGAACAGGTCGTCGCCGCCCTTGTCCGGGGTGATGAAGCCAAAGCCCTTGCTGTCGTTGAACCACTTAACGGTACCGGTTTCCATGAAGAATCCCTGAGAAATAAACGAAGAGTTGCTCTGTTAAGGAGCGCGTGAAGCTTCAAGGAGGGAGAGGACAACGAATACCGCTGGGGAGCGAGCAATTGATGAACAGCAATCGAACTTCTTGAACTTCGACCGGCACATTACCCGTCAGTCGGGTCAGCGTCAACACTTATCTTGTAACTGATTCTCCAGTCGGCTCGTTCCAGCGACGAAGCGATGCGGCCCTGCCCGGCTGCGCCCCTTGCCTGGTATGGCGCGCAGGCTGGACAGAGGTGGCGGCCAGGCGCAAGCCCGAGGCGGCGGCGCACTTGGCCGGCTGCGTTCCAGGTGGCGGACTTCACGGCCGACTACCGTGCCCGTATCCAGTCCTGAGCCGGCTGGCGGAGCGACGAACATCATCGCCTCATCCAGAATTGAAGCGGCCATTCCTCCTGCAATGGCCATGGACGCATCGCGGCACCTTCCCGTCGGCGACGGTGGCTTCGCTCGCGGAGACGACGACCGGTGCGTCATCCCGCTATTCGAGTGCTCGGCGAAGGTCACGTCGGCGCTACGCGTATTCGTCGCCTACCGATTTATGCCGACACGATAAGCGGCTGTCGTTTTGCGCCGCATGCGGCATCAAACGATTCGCGAGGCGGCCCGCCACGAAGCCAGCCGTGTCATAGTTCCTGTTGGCCCCAGCAGGATCCCGATCCTCGAAACCTGGCGCCTGCGGAATTGTAAACACAGCAGGGGGCCAGACGGGTAGGATGCGCGTTGATGTACTGCATGCCGGTTCACGATCCGTCTCCAACTTTTGGAAGACGGCCGACCTTAACGGTTTTGTGAATTCCAGACAGGGCTACAGAGCAGACCATGGACACGATGAACCCGATTTCTGACGGTCACCGATTCTCTCTCGTCCTCATCAAGCCGACCCATTACGACGACGACGGCTACCCGATCCAGTGGCTGCGCTCGGTCATGCCTTCCAATACGCTCGCTTGTATGTATGCGCTCGCTGATGACGCGCGAAAGCGAAGCTTGCTGGGCCCGGGCGTCCATTTTGAAATCGAAACATGCGACGAAACCAACCAGCGGGTGTGGCCAGAGCGCATCATTCGTGACCTGAAGGCAAAGGGCGGGAGAGCGATGATTGGTCTGGTCGGTGTCCAGTCGAACCAGTACCCGCGCGCGCTCGACCTCGCCCGCCAGTTCCGTGCTGCAGGCTTGCCGGTTGCGATCGGCGGCTTCCATGTTTCTGGCTGCATCTCCATGCTGCCCGAGATGCCCGCTGAGCTTAAGGAAGCGCAAGCAATGGGTGTGGCGCTCTTCGCTGGGGAGGCCGAGGAACGGCGTTTTGATGAGGTCCTTCTCGACGCGTGGAATGGTGCAATGAAGCCCTTGTACAATTTCATGGACGACTTACCCACGCTTGAAGGTGCTCCCCAGCCGTTCTTGCCGCGCAAGCATATCGAACGCACGGCAGGCACCTATACCTCGGTTGACCTCGGCCGTGGTTGCCCGTATCAGTGCTCGTTTTGTACCATCATCAACGTGCAGGGGCACAAGAGCCGCTTTCGCACCCCCGACGATCTCGAAAAGATCATCCGCGAGAACGCAAAGCAGGGCATCGACCGGTTCTTCGTCACGGACGATAATTTCGCCCGCAACCACGACTGGGAAATCCTTCTCGACCGCGTCATCGAACTTCGGGAAAAGGAAGGCATTCACTGCGGCTTCACGATCCAGGTCGACACGCTCTGTCACAAGATTCCAAACTTCATTGAGAAGGCAACGCGCGCGGGTGTGCGTCGCGTGTTCATCGGGCTTGAGAATATCAATCCCGAGAATCTGATCGCGGCAAAGAAGCGGCAGAACAAGATCACCGAATACCGCGCCATGCTGCAGAAGTGGCGCGCCCACGGCGCGATTACCTACGCTGGCTATATCATCGGATTCCCGGCAGACACGAAAGAATCGATCCTGCGCGACATCGAGATCATCAAGCGTGAATTGCCGATCGACATTCTCGAATTCTTCATGCTCACCCCGCTTCCAGGCTCCGAGGATCATCAGACGATGGTGAGGAACGGTGAATGGATGGACCCGGACATCAACAAATACGACACCAACCACCGGGTCACGCACCACCCGAAAATGTCGGACGCTGAATGGGAAGAAGCGTATCGGTGCGCCTGGAGCGCGTTTTACTCGTACGAGCACATCCGCACGATCGTCAAGCGGGCAGCGCAGATCCCGAACGGCCGACCGAAGACGATCATGCGCACAATCGCGTGGTTCAGACTGATGATCGAACACGAGGGTGTGCATCCGCTCGAAGGGGGAGCCCTGCGAATGAAACGCCGCCGTGACCGCCGTTGGGGGCTACCGGTCGAATCGCCACTTCGCTTCTATCCGCGCTTCTGGAGTGAGACTGTTGTCAAGATGACCAAATATCTGCGCTTCTACCTCAGGACAGAGGCTACCCTCAGGGCAGTCATGAAGGCACCGGACCGTTACACCTACACGGATATCGCCATCACGCCGCTGCAGGAAGAGGAGTTCGAGCAGCTCGGACTCTTTCACGCCACGAGCGGCGGCGAGGCCGCGCTGGCTGTCCACCACCGGCGTATTGCCATCCGGTCATCTGGCCCGACTGCAGCGTGATATCGCTGGCGTTGAAACAGAGAAACGGAAAGGGAGCGCATGAATCGCTCGAATGACGGTTGACCGCAATCAGCGCAGGGCCGAAGCCGGCCGGCAAGCGATCGCTCGCCGACCTGTTCGCTTTCAAACTTCGGTTCCAGCGTTGGATCGGCCAGGCGTCGCCAAAAATGCGCACGCGCTCCTGCCCGGACAAATACTCACCACTTTATTGTCCGGGTTGCTGGGGCGAGTCGCATTGCCGCGCCACGCATCGCCAGAACTCGTGCTCGTGCGGCGCATTGTCGAAGAAACTGGGCGTCGCCTGCCACAAGGAGGCATTCTGAATCCGCCCTTCCGGAGTTTTGCAATCGTTGGCTGCTTGCGCAACGGATTTCGCCGCACCGTCAAGGCACTGCGGATCACCATGTGAGCAGAGTGCCGCGGCTTCCTTTTCACAGGCGGCAAACGCAGAGCTACCACTGAGGCACAGCGCGGCTAACATTATTCGAGCAGCGATCTTAATCGAGAGATGGCTAAAAGGGCAGGGGCCTGAAAAAGACCGCCTACGCTTGATCTGGATGTTCACGGTAGACTCCCTCGGCGGATTATTCGCCATTAACTGCATTGGCAACGATTGGGAGAGACAACCTCTATTGTCTGACGATAATTTACCGTTGTACATACAACGATTAGTTAATAATTTGTCATCCTAATTTATTCAGATAGTCTAGGATGCGTCGTTTACGTATCGATTAAACTGAAGTTTAAGTGGTTTATTGACATTAAAAATGTCGCTACCTGCTTACTTGGGTTAATCGTGGAATTAGACGAATCCGAAGAAGTAGCGTCGTCAAAAAATGATGTGGAATAGCCATTCGAAAGTCCTTCCGTAGGCGAAGGTGAACGGCCTGAGATGGCAGCCTGTGCAGTCGGTATTGCGAGGGCGTGCATCTGAGTGGAACGGTCATTGCATACCGGCACTCGTGACAAGTTTTCAGTCTTACCCGACAGTCATCGTCCGATCGCCCGGCAAGTCATCGAATTCGTATGTGCGGCACCGCACACTACGCTGACCCGGTTGGAGCCCTGACGTATCTGGTTGACCTATCCTCGATGGTATCTCGTGGCTTCGCCCGACGGCATGGACGATGTGAAGACGCCATGCCGGCACTTGGGCGACGAATCGTCGCGATGTCGAGGCGTCCACCACGGAGAGTGGGCGTGCCACGAGCCGACATCGTTATCGTGGAGGGGACATTCGCCATGAAATTTATTGTTCAATGGAAAGGCGAGCCAGCAATGCAGCAGGCTGCAATTGAGCGCTTCATGAAAACAGGCGGTCAGCCGCCCGATAACGTCAAGATGTTGGGACGCTGGCATGCAGGCGGAGAGTTTAGAGGCGTTGCAATCGTTGAAGCGGCGGACGCCAGCGCAGTCGCAGCGATGGTGATGCAATGGAGCGATATCTTCTCTTTCACAACGACGCCGGCGCTAACTGACGAGGAACTCGGCGCTGTTTTGGCGGCTCAACAACAACCGGCAAACTGAAATCCACAAGCGTTGGACGGCCGGGCCTGGAGCGCGTCGGGGGGCGCGCTCAGGGCATACGCGTCATGCCTTGCCGTCGATTGGTCCGCCATCAATGCTGTAGCCGGGCGACTCGACGAACGTCCCGGAAAAGCACTAAGCTTCGACACACCGGCTGAGCGATTCCATCAAACCCCCGTACCTGCCTGAACCGCCTGTATGGGCAGTATATGAAAGCGCCGAGAGCTCGACTCCGTTACTTTTGTCCACCGAGGTTGGCGGGCTCTTGCCTGCATGATGATGGCGGGGATGCTGACTACGCTGGTGCGAGCGACGTCAGATTTTCAGTCGGGAAATCTTGGCGCCGGATAGCGTCACATCGCCCATCAGCCCGGCGTTGGTCATCACGATGGCTTGAACAGGTGCGGTAGCCGTTGTCGTATCGATCTGGCCGTTCGCACCAACCTTCAACAGCGCAACCGATCCTTCGCCGCCGACTGACCAGCCTTTCGAGTTGCGGAAGCTGGCAAGCGCATCATGGGTCATGAAGAGAAAGATGACGGCCTTGGATTGCGCACCTGCCTGCAAGCCGAATGAGCCCGCCGCCGTGCTGTAGTAGCCGACCGTTTTCCCGCCTACCCGTAAAGCGCCTTGACCGTATTCTCCGCCGGCGACGAAGCCAGCCTTGATCACCGACGGGAACACGAGTACGCCATTCGCCTTGGAGACAAGTTCTTTTGAGCCTTTGACGGTCTCGTACAGCCGCGAGCCAGGCCAGGCCTCTCCGTCCGGCGATGCAGCAATATCGATCAATCTAATCCAACCGGGCTGCTGGTGCGTCGCCGTGCCAACAATATTTAGCAGACTTGCGCGTTACGCAATAGGACTTAGGTCAAATATGGTACAGGGAAGCCGCGGGTCACCGTGACGGCGGGTTTTCTCAACGGCCGGGTCGAGAAAACAGGTTGACGAGATTCCCATCCGGGTCGCGCATCAGGAGCGAGCGATTGCCCCAAGGCATCAATGTCGCCGGCATCACGATGGTTGTTCCGGACGCATTCATCCGTTCGAACACCGCGTCAACGTCCTCAACTTCGAACTCCAGAATTGCCGATTGATTGGCCGCGGCAGTGGCAGCGCCGGCATTGAAAAGCTTGATCAGGTGCTCAGATGAAATCGCGAGCGTCGCGCCCTCGAATCGCATTTCGGCAAACCCATCAGCCAGACGTACAGCCTCGATCCCGGAAAGCCTCTGATAAAACCCGACCAGCCTTTCGATATCCGGGGTAACAACTCGAACCGATGCGAACTTCATTCTGAGCTCCTCGCGAAGAAAAGAGCTTCAGTCTAATGATCCATACTGTCAGATTCTGGCAGTATGGTGCGACTGGCGACCTGATTGGACTTGCGCCACTCACGAAGCAGTGTGGAACGCCTCTTTGGGTAGCGCTCCTCCATTTGCTCGACGCTCATGATCCGATCCGACCGGAAATTGCGAAAATCAGCGCGAAGCTCGCACCAACACATCAGTACTCGCGCCTGGTCGAAATACACCAGGGCAAAAGGCCAAACGACACGCCGGGACTGAATACCCGCGCCGTCCACGTAAGTCATATCGAGCTTGCGCTCCGCACGGACCGCGGTACGCAGGAGGTCCGGCGAGATTGTGTGATCAGGTCTCGTCAATGGCGCGCCGACCAGCAGCGAAGATTCCTCCAGTTCGCGACGCAATTCAGCGGGCAGTACGGCGGCTATCTTCGCAAGCGTGCTGAGCGCACCGGACGATAGCGTCTTGTCGCAGCGATCGGCCACCCAGCGCATGCCAAGCACCAAGGCATCGAGTTCCTCTGAGCTGAACATGATGGGGGGAAGCATGAAACCCGGTTTCATCACGTAGCCAACGCCTGGCTCCCCCTCGATCATGGCGCCTTGCGCCTGCAAACTGGCAATGTCCCGGTATAGCGTGCGGATGCTCACACCGAGCTCTTCAGCGAGGGCCTGGGCGCTCACGGGACGTCGATAACGACGTAACACTTGCAGGAGTTGAAGCAGACGTTCGGCACGGGACATACGTGAATCCTGATATCGATACTGAAGGAAATCGACGCCACGATCCGTGACTTCAGACCGAATGCAATTGGTCCGTTCCGGCAGGCATTGCATTGTTCACGATCTATGCGGCCTTGTCGAACGCTTCACTATGGCGAACGAAGAAAATCAACGCCTCAGGCGAGCGGGCCCTCCTCATCTTTTCGGCCGACCGCGACCGTAATGGCACTGCCGACGATGAGCGCAATTCCAATGAGCGACAGTGGTTGAATCGTCTCACCCCATATGACGTAACCGAATAGGGCTGCCCATATCAGGCTTGTGTAGTTATACGGTGCAAGCTTCCCGGCGTCCGCTTGGCGAAAAGCGATTGTCATCAAGATTTGCCCGGCGGTCGCGAATACGCCGAGGAGCGCCATGATCAATAGTGATCCTAAAGACGGCGTGCGCCAATTGAATACCAGAGTAAGGCCGGTAATGACCGTCCCAACCAGGGTGAAAAACAAAACCGTCGTTGCTGAGTCGTCGGCTGGCTTGATGCGCTTGATCTGAACGATAGAAAGTGCGCCGAAGAAGGCACTCAGGAGAAGAAACGCGGGCCCGAGCCAGCTCGATTGACCACCGCCCGGGCGCGCCACGAGCAGTACGCCGCAGAACCCGACAAGCGCTGCGGAGGTTCCGCTAATCGTCCACCGCTCTCGCAGAAGCAGCGGCGCGAGCAAGATGACGATCAGTGTCTCCGAATACGCGAGTGCGACCGCTTCTCCCAATGGGACATAAGGTAAGCCGGCAAAGAATAGCGCTGACGCGCCAAGGAGTGTCAGCGCGCGCGCAGTCTGTCCTCGAATATCGATGTTGGCTAGTCGCTCAATGAGTGAACGACGTCCGCGGCAGCACATCGCTACTGCCGGAACCAGGCCGAAAAGCATTCGGAAGAACGTCACTTCATTTGCTGGATATTTCAGCGCGACTGTCTTCGCCAATGCATCGACTACGGCGAAGCAGAACATGGATGCGAGTATGTTGCCGACGCTGTTCAGCGCAAACGAGGTGATCCTTGTAGCGCTGGAAGAGGGCATGACGGCACATTGGCAAGAACAGGAATCGGCATCATCGCATATTGCTTTATCGGCCAATCGATCTCACGGCGGCTTGCCGCATTTTTCTTCGACATATCGAGCAGGTAGCCGTCCGATTGCTTCGAATAAACAACGCGCAACAATATAGCGTTTACACCTATAAAAATATGCAAAACGCACGCCGTAATACAGGGTTCTTACATGGGGGACGGCCCGTAGGACATGAAAACGCTAACGTTTGCGCAGAGACCACGGGCTGAAGAGACCATTCGGCGTGAGAAGCGCGAGTTCACTATCTGGGGCGATTGCGCTCGCATGACGCTGGTGGTGTTTGTCGGCATCCTCGCCGGATGCAGCAACGGCATATCCGATTCGGACATCCAGTTCGTCACAGCCGCAATGCCGCCGCAGATCGACGCGTTCCGCATGTACGGCGCAGTTCCCCAACGCGACGGTTCGAGCGGAACGTACGCTCATGGTTCAGCGGGACTTCAACAGGGCTGCGAGGCGATCATTCATTCGCCAGGCGGCAATGTCCACGAATCCGTGGTACTGGATAGTGCATCGGCCGCGTACGTTGAACTCGATGTTTCCCGCACGCCAGGCGGATGGTCCGTCACGACAGACGGCCTTACCGCACCAAGTGATAACTCTGTTGGGCTTCGAACGCAGTTCACGAACTGCCTTTCTGCAATACAAGACAAGTATCGGGCGGAGCCGGAAAAGGTGCAGTGATCCGCCGGCACTGATCGCCCGCGTCCTGGATCGACCTGCGACCCACAGATACGGCGAACACATAGCCAGTGGGCTCGTTCACGCGCGTCGACGCGGCGATTCATTACGACACTCCACCTGGCGCTTTGTGCTCTCGGCGAACAACCTGCTCGATCGCACCAATGTGACGCGTTGCCAGTACGGACAGCGCCGCAACGTGCTCATTACGGCGCGCTACAGTTGGTAGATCGCCGGTCCAGGCACGGCCTGCGCTTCATGGGCCGCTTCACTCAGATCCAGAGATCGTTTTGCACCGTGCGTTCGCTGCGCGCGCCGTCACCGGTATTGGCCACGCCACGCGGCTCGATCAGCAGGAGCTTCACTTCGCCCATTGCGCAGGGCTTGTGCTCTGCGCCCTTCGGCACGACGGCCAGTTGGCCCGCGCGTACGACGATAGGGCCCTCGCGCGTTTCGATGCGCAGCTCGCCTTCGAGCACGATGAACGTTTCGTCGGTATCGGCGTGGCTATGCCAGACGAACTCTCCAGCGAGCTTCACGACCTTGAACTGGTAGTCGTTCATCTCGGCAACCACGCGCGGCTGCCAGTGGCCTTCGATCAGCGCGATCTTGCCGAGCAGATCGATGGTCTGGCCCTGGCCGCGTGCGGCCGGGGCGTTGGGGTGAGCGGCTGTGCTTGCTGTTGTGGCTGTCATTCGCGGCTCCATTGCGCTGAATTGCGCTTAGTCGTGGATATTGACGAAGCCGAGACTACGCCCCCTGGCGGCGCGTGTCTTGAACGATCGTGATGCGGCGCTATCTCGCGCCGCCCGCGATCCGCAGCCAGCGCGCAGGCGCAATGCCGAAGGTCTTGGTGAAATGGCGCGTCATGTGGGCCTGATCTGTGAAGCCCGCGCAGACCGCGACATCGGCGAGCGGCATGCCGCGCAGCATCATTGCGCGCGCGGCGTCGAGGCGCCGCTGCGTCAAGTAGCGATAGGGACTCGTGCCGAAGAACGTGCGGAAGTCGCGAGAGAGGCTCCAGCGGTCGCGTCCCACGGCCTGCTCGAGCGCGTCGAGCGAAACGGCCTGCTGACACTGCGCGTCGAGGTACTCGCGGGCGCGCTGTGCGCTTGTGAAGTCGCCGTTCGAGCGCGGCGGCGGCGTACCCGCCACGGCGGCGAGCGCGTGCGCCAGTTCCGCGAGCGCGTCGCTCTGCTCGAACGGGTCGAGGCCTTGCGAGACCTGTTGCAGCAGCGCTTCGGTCGCCGCCCATAAACGCAGATCGTCGGACACGCCGCCCTCGATGAACGGCAGCGCGCGGCCGCCCAGCACGTGCTGGAACACGGCAGGCTGCACGTAGATCATGCGGTAGCGAAAGCCCTCGCCGGTGCCGGCCTGGCCGTCGTGCGGCTCGTCGGGATGCAGCACCATCGTGTGGCCGGGCAGGCTGTGGGTCGTACCGCGCCGGTATTTGAAGCTCTGCACGCCCGCGAGCGTGCGGCCGATCGCATAGGTGTCGTGACGGTGCATCGCATACGCCTTCCCCTGAAAGAAGGCTTCGATGCGTTCTACGCCCGCAACGGGCTCGGCGCGCAGCAGCCAGTCGGCGCCGCGCTGGGGATCGATCGGATTCATGGTGGTTGTCTCGGTGCGGCGCAAGGCGGCCAGGGGCCGGCACGGCGCCACGAGGATTGTGGCACAGGCGCGCCGCGCCCGCAGGCGCCGCACGCCGCTACACCGAGCGGGCAATCTGCTCGCGTAGCCAGCGATGCGCGGGGTCGCGATGCGAGCGTTCGTGCCAGAGCATGCACATTTCGTAGCCGGGCACCGCGATGGGCGGCTCGACCACGCGCAGCGCCGCGCGCTCGCGCACGAGCCGCCACGGCAGCATTGCCACGAGGTCGCTGCGTTCGAGCACCGAAACGACAAAAAGAAAGTGCGGGACGGAGAGCACGACGCGCCGCGCGAGTCCGGCTTGCGACAGCGTTTCGTCGGTGATGCCGCGAAAGCCGCCGCCGTCGGGCGAGACGATGACGTGCTCCAGTGCGCAGAACTGCTTCACGCTCGGACGCCGCTTGAGGCGCGGATGATCTGCACGGCCCGCTAGCACATAGCGCTCGGTGAAGAGCGTGCGCCGGCGCAGGTTGTCGGGGGCGTCGCTGGTGGTATGAAACGCCAGATCGATTTCGCTTTGCGCTGCCTGCTTCGCGACGCGCGCCGGCGCAAGTTCGACCACGGCAAGGCGCGTATGCGGCGCGGCCTCGCGCAGGCCACGCAGCGCCGACAACGCGATGGTGGACTCGCCATAGTCGCTCGCGGCCACGCGCCAGGTGTCGCGGGCGCTGGCGGGATCGAACGGGCTTTCGGGCGCAATCGCGCGTTCGAGCGATTCGAGCGCCTCGCGCAGGGGCTCGCGCAACGCCAGTGCGCGAGCCGTAGGCTGCATGCCGCGGGGGCCTGGCAGCAGCAGCGGATCGCCCAGTGTCTCGCGCAGCTTCGCAAGATGCACGCTGACCGCAGGCTGCGAGAAGTTCAAACGTTGTGCCGCGCGCGTGACGTTGTGTTCGGCGAGCAGCACGTCGAGCGTGACGAGCAGGTTGAGATCGAGGCTGCGCAAATTAGCGGACATAATGGCTGGTATTTCCGTTATTCATTTCCACTATAGCAGCCGGGCCACTAAGCTGGGTTCGTGTCAGATCAAGGAGCCCTCGACATGAATATCCTGCTCGTCTATGCCCATCCCGAACCGAAGTCGCTCAATGGCGCGCTCAGGGACTTCACCGTCCAGCGTCTGGAGGCGGCGGGTCACGCTGTTCAGGTGTCGGACCTTTACGCCATGAACTGGAAGGCGACGCTCGACGCGCAGGACAGCATCGCGCGCCGGGACGACGCACTGTTTCATCCGTCGCTCGATTCGAAGCACGCTTTCGAGAACGGTCTTCAGGCCGAAGACATCGCGCGGGAGCAAGCCAGGCTGATGTGGGCCGACACGCTCATCCTGCAGTTTCCGCTCTGGTGGTTCTCCATGCCGGCCATCCTCAAGGGTTGGGTGGAGCGTGTTTTCGCGTATGGTTTCGCCTATGGCGTGGGCGAGCACTCAGAAGCGCGCTGGGGAGACCGCTACGGCGAAGGCACGCTGGCTGGCAAGCGCGCGATGCTCGTCGTGACGATGGGCGGCTGGGCGTCGCACTACGGGCCGCGCGGCGTGAACGGGCCGATCGACGACCTTCTTTTTCCGATTCACCACGGCGTGCTCTATTACCCCGGCTACGACGTGCTGCCGCCGTTTCTCGTGTATCGCACGGGGCGCATGGACGAGACGCGCTATGCGCAGACGCGCGACGCGCTCGGCGCCCGTCTCGATGCGCTGGCGCACACCGCCCCCATTGCGTTCCGCAAGCAGAACGGCGGTGCGTATGAAATCCCGGCGCTCACGCTGCGTGAAGACGTTGCGCCGGAACGCACGGGGTTCGCCGTGCACGTAGCATAAGCGGATTTGGCAGCGCTTGCGGACCCCGGCGCGAGCCGCAAATGAGCCGCCTAGCGCCCCATGCGCCGGTCGTAGCTGCTCACCACCCGGTGAATCAACGTTGGGTCGCGCGCGTCGGTCGTATCGAACTTCACGACTACGCTGCCGTCGGGTTGCTGGTGCACGTTCGCGGTCACGGTACCGCCGTCCAGCGTCCCGGCAATCGTGCCTGTGCCGGGGTCCTGCACGGTAATCGCGAGTCCCTCGTCGCGCATGGCGCCCGCCGCGGCGGCAAATGACCGGTCGTAGCTGGCGGGCGTCATGACCACCGTGCCGGGAGGCACGGCATAGTAGGGACATCCGGCCAGTGGCAGCAGGCAGACACAAACGCCTGCGAGCAGGAGACGCCTCACGACGGAACCTGCTGTCGACGCAAATTGACGCTCACCCCGTAGTCTCATCTCCGCTCTCCTTGTTTCCGAGAATCATTCGTCATCCTAAAAGCTCACAGCCAGGCCGAACGAAACGCCGCGCACGTTGTGGCCAAACACGTAGCGCACCATTGCCCGTGTGCGGGTGATGATGATGGGATACGTGCTGCTGTCGAGTTCGAGCCCCACGCCCAGCGACGTGAGATCGTTGAAGCCGAGCACCCCGGCGCTATCGCCGAAGTAGTGCGAGTAGGCGAGCTCCAGCACGTAGCGCACGGGTTTGTCCAGCGCGTGCCAGCCCGTTGGCGCGCGCCAGCGCGTCCAGAGGCTCAGCTGTTGCGCCGTGGCGGAACCCTGAACGGCTTCTGCACTGCCGCCAAAGCTGCGCAGGTAGATATCGGTCGCGCGCAACTCGGCGTCGATCTCGTAATTTTCGCGGTAGTGCTCGTAGTCGAGCATCAGCGAGCCGCCGTAGCCGTACGCATTCAGATAGCCGTTGTTGAGAAACTGTAGATTGCTGTCCGTGACATGGTTGAACAACGTTTGTCCGACCCGCAGATCGCTGGAGACACGTCCGATCGTGCCGTTGATGATCGGGCGGAACACGAGTTCGTTGGTGATGCGGAAGTCCCAGCCAAGCCCCACCGTGCCGCTGAACGTATTCCACCTCGTGGGCAACGCCCGCTGTTCTGCGCCATCGCTCGCGATGAACGTCGGGTCGTAGCGGCTATAGGCGAGCGTGCCTTCCATGTACAGGGGAAACGTCCGGCTCAGCGTGAAGCCGCCGCCCAGCTGTGTCTGGCCGAAGCCCGGGTTGCCGGTGGCGCCGTTGTTGATCGAAAGCGAACTGGTGGTCACATCCGGAACCGTGGTGTAGGACATGATGGACAGCACGGCGTCCGCATGTTGCTTGATGTTGCCGCCTATCACTGTGCGGTTCGACAACTGGTTCGTTATGGTTTGCGCGTGCGTCTGCAAGGGCAACGCTGCCACGAGCATCGCCGCGCACGTTTTCATTAGCGCGCGGCGTAGTTGCAGCCAACGGATGGTGGTATTCGTCATGTTCGATCCTGTCGGGCCCCGATGCCCGATTGGGCCTGCTTATGCCTGCTTATGGCTGCTTGTGCCTGCCTATGCGTGGTTAAGCCCGCTAGCGCGGGTTCATGGCGTATTCCCCTCGAGCGCCGCTGCGCCACGCTGTGTGAATCGCTCGAATATCTGCAGCATCAGGCAAGCGTAGGCGGTGACGGCAAAAAAGAGTGCCATGCGCACCGCGAATGCGCGGTAGACGTCCTTGCCCGCCACGCTGTCCTGCACTGACTGACCCAGCAAAATGATCATGGTGACGAGCGTGTTCAGCCAGAAGCCGGGCGAGTAGCGCGTAGGGACGATGCGAAGGAGCTTGCGCGCCACAAGCAGGCCGAACAGCAGCATCCAGAGGTAGAACATCCAGATATTCACAAAGAGCCTGAGTGCAAACCAGAACGCGACGGCGAGCAGCCCGCCTAGCGCCGTGGAGCCGAGGAGCTCGCGCGCCGCGCCGCGTGCCGACGTCGTGCAGCTTTGCCTGCCGAGGCTCACGGACTTCATGATGATGGGCATGTAGCTCGCGGGGTCGTTCATCGCCAGCAGCCACGCGGGCAGGACCACGAGTGCGGCCTGCAAGGCGATGCGCGATGCCATCCATTGCGGCATGACGCGCGCGGCGGGCTTGCCGCCGGCGGCCGCAGCCCCGGGCTCGGGAAAGATCGCGTGGCTGACGATCGAGACGGCCACCGCGAGCAGCAGTCCTTTTACGAGTGCGCCGACGACCGTGGCGGCCAGTTGCTGGTCGGCCACGCCTGCCGCGGAAATCATCGTGAGGCCTGCCGCGAGGAACGTCGCCACCAGGTTGTTGCCGCCGCGCAGTCCGGCGCGAAACGCGAGAAAGAGGGAAAGGCCGACGAGCAGCACGCCAGCGAACGGGTAATAGCGCAGCACGGGCACGAGCAACAGGCCGCTGCCCGTTGTGCCCGCAACGACCAGCGCGAGAGCGAGTGCCGTCTTGAGCGAAAGCGGCCGGTTCTGCGTGGCGAGCAGAAAGACGGCGAGCACCGGTGCGATGACAGGAATGGGCAAGTCGAGCGCGAAGCTGATGGCAAGCGTGAGCGCCGTGCCAGTGGCGAGGCGCAGTGCACGGAGGCCGGGAAGCGATGGGCGCGTTTGCATAGGCGCCGTTCAGTAGAGGTACGACAGCCAGCTCATCACGCGCAGGAACACGCGGCCGAGCGGATTGAGCGGGTTGCCCGCGCCCGGAAAGGCCATCACTTCGGCTTGCCCGCCCACGCGAACATTGCGCAGCCGCGCGCGCTCGTCGCTGTCGAATTCGACGATGACGGGAAAGCGCTGGGCGGGCCGCAGCCAGTCGCGGCTGTTTTGCACGGTGGGCAGGGTGCCGGGCGGCGTGCTCTGGCCAACGCTCACGCCATAGCCGATGCTGCGGATGCGTCCCGCGAACACTTCGCCCGGCAGCGCGTCCAGTGCAATGGCGACGGGCGTGCCCGCCTGGAGGTGGCCCAGATTGTTCTCCGTCATGTCGGCGCTCACCCAGACATCGTGAATGGCGATGAGCGTCATGACCGGATTGCCCGCCGCCGCGAACTGGCCCACTTCGGTGCGCAGGTCGGTGATGACGCCGGCCGAGCGCGCGCGAATGTGCGTATTGGCGAGATCGAGTTCGGCTTTTTCGAGCGCGCCAGCTGCGCTGCGCAACTGCGCGTTCTCCGCCTCGTTGCCGCCTTGCTGCTCGCGCGCGCGTTCGATTTCGGCGCGGGCGGCCTCGACCTGGCTTTGCGCCTGCTCGTGCGTGGCGCGTGCGACTTCGAGCCGCCGCAGCGAGACCGTGCCCTCGTCTTCGCGGTACAGCCGTTCCAGCCGGTCGCTGTCCTGGCGCGCCTTGACCTCGTTGGCGAGCGCCGCGCGCAACGAGGCTTGCGCCGATTCGATACCGGCGGTGCTCGCGCCGATCTGCCGGCGCGTGGTTTCGAGGTCGGCGCGCGCGCGGTCGGCGGCAATGCGGAATTGCTCGCTGTCGATCTCGAACAGCACGTCGCCCGCTTTGACCTCCTGGTTGTTGCGCACGAGCACGCGTGTCACGCGTCCCGACACTTCCGCAGCAACGGGCACCACATAGGCCGCTACGCGCGCCTGCTGCGTATAGGGTGTGAAGCGATCGGCAAGCAGATACCAGATCAGGCTCACGGCGATCAGGATGACGATCCACTTGGTCGCGTGGCCGGAGGAGTCGGAGGCCGGCGGCGGCGTCTCGCGCGGGCTCGAAGGTTCGGACGCGCTCATTGTGTCGGCCCTTCCGGTTGATTGCCAGGACTATGGGGAACAGCGGACGATGCCGGCTCGTCGAGCAGGTCGCCCCAGTCGGTGCGTCGCTGCATCTGCGCGCGCGTGGCGGGATCGATGAGCGGCTGCGCCGGTTCCCAGCCGCCGTCCACGGCCTTGTACAGCGCAATCAGGCTGCTCGCCGCGTTGCCGCGATTGACGACGAACGCGTCCTGCTGCGCGGAAAGCGCGCGCTGTGCGTCGAGCACGCGCTGGAAGTCCGAATACCCTTCGCGGTAGATCGTGTTGGCGAGCGTGAGCGAGCGCTGCGCCGCGCCTTGCGCGTCGTTCAGGATCGTGTCGCGCTGCAGCGCCGCGTTGAGCGCGGTTGCGGCGTCGTCGGCCTCGCGCGCCGCTTCGCGTACGGTCTCCTGGTAGGCGACGATCAACTGCTGCAGGCGGGCGTCCTGCACGCGCACGTTGTTCGTGATGCGGCCGTGATCGAAGATGTTCCATGTGATGCTCGGGCCAGCCACCGCGGCAAGCGTGCTAGGCGCGCCAGTCAGCGAACTGGCGCTCCACACGAGCGAGCCGACCAGCGAAATGGATGGGTACAGATCGGCCTTCGCTACGCCGATCAGCGCGGATTGCGCGGCCATCTGCTGCTCCGCCGCGCGTACGTCCGGCCGGCGCACCAGCAGATTGGCGGGCACATCCTGAAGCACGGCACGATTGATGAGCGGCACGAACCCTGCCTTGGCCGGCTGTACGTCGAGTTCCGGAAGCGGGCCGGGCGGGCGCCCGAGCAGCACGCACAGCGCGTGACGCGCGATTGCGATCTGGCTCTCGAATACGGGGATGCTGCTCAGCGTGCCGAGATACTGCGTTTTCGCCTGCTGGAGATCGAGCTCGTCGGTCTCGCCGCTCTTGAAGAGCTTTTGCGTGATGTCGTAGCTGCGTTTTTGCAGCTGCGCGTTTTCGCGTGCAATACGCAGGCGCGCTTCGGTCGTGCGCAACGTGAAATAAGTGTCGGCGACCTGCGCGTGAACGAGCACGAGCGCGTCCTCGCGGTTGTCCTGCGCGGCGAAGAACGAGGCATCGGCCGATTCGATCGCTCGGCTGAAGCGCCCCCAGAAGTCCAGTTCCCAGCCGATGCTCACGCCAAGACCGTATTGAACGTACGCGCCCGAATGCGTGTTGAAACCATCGTGGCGTTTGCGCGCCGAGGCCAGCACGTCGGCGTTGGCTTGCTGCACCTGCGGGTAGCGCCCGGCGAGCGCAATGCCGAGCTGGGCACGTGCTTCGATCACGCGCAATGCGGCGATCTTCAGGTCGCCGTTGTTCGCATCGGCCGCGGCAATCAGCTGCTCGAGATTCTCGTCGCCGAATACGTGCCACCATTGGCGTGCGTCAGGTTGTGTGTCGATCAACGTGACCTGCTCGATCGACGCACTGCTCCAATGCTCGCTCCAGCTCTCGCGTTGCGGCTGAAAGTCGGGGCCCACGCGCATGCATGCGCTCAGCAGCGTGCCCAGTAGCGTGCTCAAGCAGCACGCGCCGAACGGGAGCCAATGAGGGCGCTCGCAGAGCGACACAGGGCGGCCTCGCGGATCAAGCCTGCTGTTCTTCTCGTGTGCGTTCGGGTTGAGGCTGGTCTTTCACCCAGCGCCAGAATAGTTGATAGCCAACGGCGAGCATCACCGGGCCGATGAAAAGGCCGATCACGCCGCCCGTGACCATGCCGCCAATCGCGCCGATCAGCACCACGGGCATGGGCACCGCCACGCCGCGGCCCAGCAGCAGCGGCTTGAGCACGTTGTCGGCGAGGCCTGCCACGAACTCGTAGACGGAAAAGACGATCGTCGCCGTGCTCACGCCTTGCGTCATGATCACGAAGATAATGACGGGCACGGTGATGAGCGTGGCGGGCAACTGCATGATGCCGATCAGCAGCACGGCCAGCGCCAGCAGTCCCGCGCCGGGAATGCCCATCACGATGAAGCCAACCCCGATCAGCACCATCTGGATGAACGCGATGCCCACCACGCCCTGGGCGACCGCGCGAATCGTGGCCGTGCAAAGCTCGGCGATCTGCTGGCCGTTTTCCGGGCCGGAAATGCGCGAAGCGATCAGCACCGTGCTGCGATGGCCCTTGTCGCCGTGTGCCATCAAGATTCCCGCAATGATCAGGGCTACGAAGAAAATGAGCAGCGCCGCACCGAGCCCGGTGACCGTGCCGAGCAGTGCGAGACCGGCCGCCTTCAGTTGCGGCGCGAAGCGTTGCACGACACCGGTGATGTCGGTCGACGCCTGCATCCAGAAGTCGTACACGCGCTGACCGACGATCGGCCAGTGGGCGATCGAGTCGGCGGGAGGCGGGATATGAAACGTTCCGCTCTTCGCCACCGCCATCGCACGCTCGATGGAATCCGCCACGGCGACGCCGAGCAGCCAGGTGGGCGCGAGGATCACCGCGAACCCCACGAGAATGATGAGCGTGGCGATGAGGCCATCCTTCTGCGGGAAACTGCGCAGCAGTTTCGTTTGCAGCGGATAAAGCGTGACCGCGAGAATCACGGACCAGACCATGAGGTCGAGGAATGGGGCGAAGATGCGAAAGCAAAACATCGCCAGGATGGCAATCAGCGCGGCGCGGATCAGGACGTCGAGCAAATCCCGGGACTGCGCTTTTTGCGTTGATGGTGTGGGCAGCAGCATCGTCTGTCTCTCCTCGCTGGCCAGGGCGCATCACATAGACACGCAGTGGCTCCTATCTTGTTCTGACGAGGACCGCCAGAACCCCAGGTAGTACGAGAAACTGTCCGCCGACGTTGCGCTCATTCCCAGCACGACCCCGTGGCCGGGAGCACAACTGCACGATGTTTGCAATCACTTGCGAGTTGTGCGGGGCGCGTCGTCGAGTTGAGTCTATTACACGCTGTGAAAAGGGACAATGAACGTGCGGCCTACTTTGGGCCTGCGAGGAGTCCGGTTAGCAGCGCACTGAAAATGGCGTCTCGCACGGGTGTCGATTCTGATTCTTATTCGCGCGCCTCAATGCCCTGGGCCGCTCGATGGCACGCAACTGAGAATGAGCCGATCGCCGTTGCCTGCACCGGCAGCGAGTGCCGCGTTGTGGAATTCATGGCCGCCGCAGCGCCACTCGGCGAGATAGTCGCTGCGACAGCCGCCCGATTGCGCGGCGATCATCGACACCGGATAGCTGCAGGTTCGCAAACCATCGCAGTGCTCGGCCAGATCTCGCGTGACATTGCCGTGCGGTGCACCGCAGTTGCTGCCGAACGTGCCGGCGACGATGGCGATCGTTGCTGCGTTCGAGGCGGGCGCCGCAGATGAGAACGCGATGCAGCCAGGGCAGACGCCTGCCCATGCGAGCGCAAGGGCGATTGCGGCGGGTTTCATGACGCACCTCCCTCGCCGGCTTTGCGCAGACGCGCAAGCGCGGCCTCCAATCCATATTGACAGCTTAGTGCGGCCGCCGGGAAGGGCAAGACGGTGCCCGGCGATGGTGCGAGGTTACGCTGCAGTGCACCAGCAGCAGTCAACTGAAGCACATCATTGGTGGCGCGCAGTTGGTCTGGGCCGCCCGCGCCGCGCGCGCTTGCGGAACGGCGAAAGCCGCGCCAGCCGGGCGGTCCGCCGGCGCGCGCGCCGCTTGGGAGGCGCAGTGGCACACCTATTGCTTTAACACTGCCGGGGCCAATGAAGGCTCCAATGAATTGCATCATCGTCCCGCCGTGCGCGGGATATTCGATCATGCGGGGCAACGGCGTCCCGAAGCAGCACCCCACGGCACAGCGTGCGTGGCGGGTGCGCTTCGGGACGTTTTTTTTTGCGCTTCGCGCAAGCGCCCCGGTCCGGCAAACCCTTGGCGACGCGATTTGCACTACTAAAGATGAACATGCGGGAAACGACACCTGGCATCTCTGCGGAAATCGTCGGCGAGCTCATCAATCTGGCCGGGCGCCAGCGCATGCTCTCGCAGCGCGTCGTCCTGCACGCGCTGCTCGGTTTGCGCGGCGACGCCGCTGCGCTCGTCGTCGCACGCGAATGCCTCGACACCTTCATGGCGTCGCACGCAAGGCTCGTAGACGGTGACGACCACTTTCCCGGCGTGTTCTCAACTGCATTGCGCGAACTCTATTTCGGCGCGCGCAAGGCCGACGAGCGCATTCGCGCGTTCATGAAGCTCGCTGCACACGCGTGCGCGTGTCTCGAGCGCTCGCCGGGCGAGTCAACGACAGCCGACAGCGAGTGCGAGGCGGCCGTCACGGAACTCACCGCCGCCGCCACGCCGCTGCTCGAACTGCTGCAAGCGCTGACCCAGGCGTACCAGGACGAGTTGCGCAGCGTAGAAGCTGCGGCGGCGAAGCGCCAGGCGGGCATCGTCGACGAACTCGCCTCCATTTCCCTGCGCGCAAATATCGTCGCGCTCAATGCACGGGTGGCGGCCGCCCGCGCCGGCCAGTACGGCCGCGAATTCGCGGTCATCACGGCGGAGCTCGCGCACGTGATTGGCGAGATGGACCGGCTCGTGCAGGGCGTAGTCGGTAGACCCGTTGGCAAGCCCGACACGCATGACAGCACGCCCGAAAGACATTCTGGATTCCGAAATCAACGGATGCATGCCCGCGCTGCGGGTTGAGATCCACTATTGGGGAGAACCTCGTGAAAGACCTGGTAAGTTCGCTCAAGAGCGGTAACTGGCGCGCGCTGATCGCGTGCTTCCTGTATTTCGACACCGGCTTCACGGTGTGGGTGATGTTCGGCCCGCTTGCGCCCTTCATCCAGAAGGACATTGCGATGACGCCGGCCGAACTGGGCCTGCTCGTGGCGGTGCCCGTGCTCGGCGCGGCGATCCTGCGCGTGACGCTCGGCAATCTGTATCAGGCTTACGATGGCCGCCGTGTTGCGCTGATGGGCATTGCGCTCTCCGCCATACCCGCCGCCGTGCTGTTGTTGATGCCGGGCACCCCGTCCTATACCTTGCTGCTCGTGCTGGGTGTGCTGCTCGGCGTGGGCGGCGCGAGCTTCGCCGTGGCGCTGCCGATGGCAGGCAGCAACTATCCGCCGAAGGTGCAGGGCCTCGTGCTCGGCCTCGCGGCAGCCGGCAACATTGGCGCCGTGCTCGACGGCTTCCTCTTTCCGGGCCTCGCCAGCCACTACGGCTGGGCGCACGCCACCGGCGCGGCGCTGCCGCTGCTCGCGCTCGCCGCGATGGCCGTGACGTTCTGGGCCCGCGATCTCGGTCAGAAGTCCGGCAGTGCGCTGCAGGCACTGCGCTCGTTCGGCATCACGCTCGCCGGCCTGATCGCGCTCGTGCTTGCCGTGCATGCCGGCGTGTTCGGCGCAGGCAAGACCGGCGTGCTGCTGCTGCCGGTGTTCGGCGCACTGCTCGCCATTGCCGTGCTGCCGCGCCACTATCGCGCGGTGCTCACCGAAGGCGACACTTGGGTCGTGATGCTCGTGTACAGCATTACGTTCGGCGGCTTCGTCGGCATGTCGTCCTATATCTCGACGCTGCTTATTTCGCTCTACCAGGTACCGAAACTCGAAGCCGGCGTGGTGATGTCGCTGCTCGCGCTGACGGGAGCGATGGTGCGCCCGCTCGGCGGTCTGATCGCGGACCGCATTTCCGGCGTGCGCGCGCTCGTGGTGCTGCTGGCCGCGATCTCGGCGTGCGACTTCGCGTTCGCGCTCTGGATGCCGCCGTTCGCCGCCGGCATTGCGCTGCTTGCGTTCACCTACGTGTGCTTCGGTCTCGGCAACGGCGCGACGTTCCAGCTCGTCCCGCGCCGCTGGCAGGGCCGCACCGGGCTGATGTCGGGCATCATCGGCGCGGCAGGGGGCATTGGCGGCTTCTATCTCCCGGTCATCATGGGCATTGCCAAGGAGAGCACCGGCAGCTACCAGATGGGCTTCGCGACGTTCGGCGTGATCGCCGCAGCCGCGTTCGGACTCGTGGTGCTGCATCGCGCACGCTGGCTCGAATGGGCGCTGCCCCAGGAGTCGGCGATGGCCCCGGCTGTCGTGCAGGGTGCTCAAGCGAGCGCAAGCAATTGAGCGCGTAGCGGCCCGCGCGCGAGTGACGGGCCGCTATAACCGCACGACGATCTTCCCCGGTGCGCGATTGCTTTCCAGCAGGTAATGCGCTTTCCTGACGTCGTCGAACTCGAAGGTGCAAGCGTGCAGTGAAGCGATGCGCCGGCCGGCGATGCCTGAAGCGATGAAGCCCAGCGGGGCATAGTCGAGCGGCAGCGCTTTCGCGCCGAGCAGATCGCTCGTAAAGAAGCTCAGCCGCACCGCGGGCGGAAGATCGCGCGCCATATCGAACGATGCGAGAAGCGGCGGCCCGGCCAGCGTGCCGACTACGGTCACGCTGCCAAACGGCCGCACCATTTTCGCGGTGTCGATCACGTTGGCCGCGCTCACAATCTCGAGCGCGGCATCGACGTGCAGGCACTCACGCGCGACCGCGGCCGCGATTTCTCCGGAATCGATCAGCACTTCGTGCGCACCGGCATGATAAAGGCGTTCGACGTGCGCTGCAGAACGCGTCGTGGCCAGCACGTTGAGCCCGAACGCATTCGCGTAGGCAATCGCAGCGAGGCCCACGCTGGAGGTTCCGCCCCGCACGAGAAGCGTCTGCCCGGCCTTGGCTTCCAGGCTCGCCGCGACCGCGCCCCACGCCGTGAGATACGCAAGCGGCAACGTCGCCAGTTCCTCCCACGGCAAGCTGGTCGCGCCGAGCGTGACGACGTTGCGCCGCAGGACCGTGACCTCCTCCGCGTAGCTGCCGTTGCGCGCGACCTGCAGGCCGCCCATGGCAGTGGCAACGCGCTCTCCTATCCTGAGCGTTTTCGAAGGGTCCTCCACGACGACACCCACGGCCTCGATCCCCGGCACGACTGGTCCGGTCAGCGGCCCGAGGCGTCCTGCGCGCAGATCGGCTTCGGCGCGGTTGATGCCGAACGCGTGCACGCGAATGCGTACTTCGTCCGCGCCGGGCGGGGTCGGCGCAATATCGCGCATTTGCAGGACCTCGGGGCCGCCGGGTTGTTCGATGACGTAGGCTTTCATGTTCGGTCTCGCGTGAGTGGCAGGCTGCGCGCACAACGGCTGCGGAATGAGTCACTTGGTCTCTGTCTGGAGGCATGGCTCGTCTGTATCCGGTTTGGGCAGCGTGGCGTCCTTCACTCGCAGGATGTACCCGAGACCGCGCAAGGTCAGGATCTGTGCGTTCGAGTTCGCGAGGTGTTTGCGCAGGCGGTGGATGTAGATATCGATGGCATCCCGGCTCTGTGCTTCGTCGAGGCCGAACAGGCTTTCCATGAGCGTGTGCTTCGAAACGGTCCTGCCTTGGTGCAGCATGAGCGTCTCGAGAATGGAGTGCTCGCGGCGACGCAAATTGAACGGCGTATCGTTGTGGTAGAAGGCGCGTGTGTCTGTGCGATAGTGCAGGTCGCCGCAGGTCAGGCGCTCTGTCCTGTCGCTCGACTGGCGGCGGATCAGCGCCTTGACGCGCGCGAGCAGTTCGCGGGTGTCGAATGGCTTGATGAGGTAGTCGTCGGCGCCGGCGCTGAAGCATGCCACCTTGTCGTCGATCGAGCCATGTGCCGCGAGCATCAGCACGGGGAGGTTGTCGCGCCGGCGCCGCAAACGCATCAGCACGCTCATGCCGCTTAAACGCGGCAAATGCATTTCGAGCAGCACGAGGGCGTAGCGTTCCGACTTCAGTACGAGATCTGCGGCTTCGCCATCGGCCACGCAATCCACGGTGAATTTTTCGGCGCGCAGCAGGTCGGCGAGCCTTTGGGAAAGCCCAGTGTTTTCCTCGACAAGCAACAACTTCATCTTCTAGTTCCTTACCTGCGCCCTGTGATTATCGTTGCTTTCGAGAGGAGTCCTATGCTCATGCCGAAGCAGGTAGTGGCGTCATGTCTTGAAAGAATGTCTGGATGGGAAGTGTCAGCAACGTCTCAATTACTTTTTCAGAGCTGTCTGACAGTTGATGGGTAAATTCTAGCGAACGCAACCCTTCCTGGCGCTTTCATGACTCGCGCCAATTAATCGGGGATTTCCATGAGGAATGTAGGAGTGAAGTAGGGAGAACGTCAGAACTATTTAGTACATAGATATGCGCCTGTTTTTCTTATTATTTTTCTATTGGCACATGAAAATGAAAGAATGGTGATAGAGAGAAGGCGGCAGGGAATGGAGAGGGATTCTGTCGGTAGAACGTTGTGAATTGTTAAATTTCCGCGCATCGAATCTATTCGCGTATATCCGCTTGTGTATCTCAAAATAAGCGATGCGCGCTTTCCGTCATTGCGGTAAAGCGCGATCTTCAGATTGTGATCGACGTGCTCACGCACTTAGCCGTTGTGCCTCGATTGCCGCGTCGTGCGAATGCACACCAAAAGACGCCGGTGAAATGGCGAATGAAGCCGCCTCGCCAATCGCGTTGCCCACGAGGATGATGGCAGGGCTGCCAAGGCCTGCTGCGCGAGCGTGCGCCGCGATCGTGCCGAGCGTACGCGTTACGCGGCGCTCGTTCGCACTGCCAGCCCACTGCACGACTGCGGCTGGGGTCGCAGTCGGGAGCGCGTTGGCGAGCGTTGCGCACAACGACTCGATGCGGCTCATGCCCATATAAATGGCGAGCGTCATGCCCGTCGCGGCGAGCGCCTGCCAGTCGGGCTCGCTGTGGTCGCGCAGATGCGCCGTCACGAAGATCACGCCCTGGCAATGGTCGCGGTGCGTGAGCGAGACGCCGAGCCCCGCCGCCGCTGCGAACGCCGAAGAAACGCCATTCACGATCTCCACCGTCACGCCTGCCTCGCGCAATGCCGCGAGTTCCTCGCCGGCGCGGCCGAACAGCAGCGCGTCGCCGCCTTTCACGCGCACCACGTGCAGGCCGCGGCGCGCGTAACGCTGCATCAGGCGTTCGATGAAGGCTTGCGGCGTGGAGCGGCAGCCGCCTCGCTTGCCCACGCGGATCACCCGGGCCTGGGGCGCGAGCGTGATGATTTCCGGGTTCACCAGATCGTCGAGCAGCACGACGTCGGCGCTCGCGAGCACTTTCGCCGCCTTCAGCGTGAGGAGGTCGAGATCGCCCGGACCTGCGCTCACCAGTGTGACCTTGCCTTCGTTGCCCGTCGTCATCGTCGTCTTCCTTTAGCTTTCGCTCTCATAGTGCGCCTACCCGCGCGGGGAGCGCCATAAAACAAAAGGCGTCCGCTCGCCGCTTGCGACGAGGGGACGCCATTGTCCGGTTTGCTCGATTCGAGGTGCGCGCGAGGTAAGCCAACGCGCGGCCCCAGGTTGCATTGCCCGGCATCGTTGCCGGACGCTCAGGCTCACGCAAGTTCCAGACCAACGCGCGCTCGCTCGCGCCGCCCGGCCCTTGCCGGGCGCCTCTAGCCGGTCGCCCCAATTGACAACATCGCAATGTGCACATCCATAGCGCACAGCGAATGTGCTGCACGGCACCAATCTTGTGCTGGCCTGCATCACGATGCGCGCGCAGGCGCGGTGCGGCACGCCCGGCACGCAAGCCGCGGAAGTCCGCCGGTCGGGGCGTTGCGCGGGATGCGCGCAAATTGGCACAGTGCTTGCATAGTAGGTCGCAGCAAGTGCCACAGCGGATCAATGGGGATTCGGCTGCAAGCGGTAACGCAGCGCACAAGGGTTTCGTATTCAGGGCAACGGCGTCCCCCGAATCTGGCTTCTTCACGAAGGCTGGAATCGCGGGACGCCTTTTTTATTGGCAGGGGCTCAGCATGGTGCAAGCAACGAACGCAGTGAACAGCACGGCCGCGATGGAGATCGTCGTCGTCGGCCACGGCATGGTGGGTCACAAATTTCTCGAATGCATCCTCGCGGACGGCGCGCCCAACGCGCGCGTGACCGTGCTTTGCGAAGAGCCGCGTCCCGCTTACGACCGCGTGCACCTCTCCGAATTCTTTGCGGGCAAGTCTGCGGACGACCTCTCGCTCGTGGCGCCCGGCTTCTTCGATCGCGAGAACGTTCGTCTCGTGCTGAACGCCAAGGCGGTGTCGATCGATCGCGAAGCGCGCACCATCGCGGTGTCCAACGGCGAGACGCTTTCGTATGACAAGCTCGTCCTCGCCACCGGCTCCTCGGCGTTCGTGCCGCCGATTGCGGGGAACGACCGCGCCGATTGCTTCGTCTACCGAACCATTGCCGACCTCGAGGCGATGCAGGCGCGCGGCGCGCACGCGAAGTCGGGCGTGGTGGTGGGCGGCGGCCTGCTCGGGCTCGAATGCGCCAAAGCGCTGCGCGATCTGGGCCTCGTCACACACGTGGTGGAATTCGCGCCTCGCCTCATGGCGGTGCAGGTGGACGACGACGGCGGCCGCATGTTGCGCGGCAAGATCGAAGAACTCGGCGTGACTGTTCACACGCAGAAGAACACCCAGGCGATCGTGGATGGCGAAACGGCTGCCAACCGCATGCAGTTCGCCGACGGCACCCATCTCGACGCCGACATGATCGTTTTCTCGGCCGGCATTCGCCCGCGCGACGAAGTTGCACGCGCCTGCGGCCTCGACATCGGCGCGCGCGGCGGCATCGTGATCGACGATCAATGCCGCACGAGCGACGCGAACATCTACGCCATCGGCGAATGCGCGCTCTGGCAAGGGCAGATCTTCGGCCTCGTCGCGCCGGGCTACGACATGGCGCGCATTGCCGCCAAGGCGCTGGCGGGCGAGGCGTCGACCTTCGCGGGCGCCGACATGAGCACCAAGCTCAAGCTGATGGGCGTGGACGTGGCGAGCATTGGCGACGCGCACGGCAAGACGCCCGGCAGCCGCTCGTATCGCTACGCCGACGAACGCCGCCAGGTCTACAAGAAGATCGTGGTGTCCGATTGCGGCAAGAAACTGCTCGGCGCGGTGATGGTGGGCGACGCGAGCGAATACGGCACGCTGCTGCAAATGATGCTCAACGGGATCGAGCTGCCTGAGTCGCCTGAATTCATGATCCTGCCGCAGGCCGACGGCAAGGCCAAGCCTGCGCTCGGCGTGGAAGCGCTGCCCGACGCCGCGCAGATCTGCTCGTGCAACAACGTTTCGAAGGCCGAAATTTGCGCGTCCGTGCGTGAAGGCGCGACGACCATCGCCGCGGTGAAAGGCGCGTGCGGAGCCGGCACGTCGTGCGGCGGCTGCGTGCCGCTCGTCACGCAGGTCATGAAGTCGGAAATGAAGCGCCAGGGGCTCGCCGTCAACAATCACCTGTGCGAGCACTTCCATTATTCGCGTCAGGAGCTTTATCACATTGTGCGCGTGGAAGGCATCAAGACCTTCGGCGAACTGCTCGCGAAGCATGGCAAGGGACTGGGCTGCGATATCTGCAAGCCGGCCGTGGGCGGGATTCTGGCTTCCTGCTGGAACGAATTCGTGCTGAAGAAGGAGCACGCGAGCCTGCAGGATTCGAACGACTACTACCTCGCCAACATTCAGCGCGACGGCACGTATTCGGTGGTGCCGCGCATGCCGGGCGGCGAGGTCACGCCGGAAGGGCTGATCGCCGTGGGGCAGGTGGCGAAGAAGTACGGCCTTTACACGAAGATCACGGGCGGCCAGCGCGTGGACCTCTTTGGTGCGCGCGTCGAGCAACTGCCCTTCGTCTGGGAAGAGCTGATCGCAGCGGGCTTCGAATCGGGGCATGCCTACGGCAAGGCACTGCGCACGGTGAAGTCGTGCGTGGGCTCCACGTGGTGCCGTTACGGCGTGGGCGACTCGGTGGGCTTCGCGATCGAACTCGAAAACCGCTACAAGGGCCTGCGCGCGCCGCACAAGATCAAGTTCGGCGTCTCGGGCTGCACCCGCGAATGTGCGGAAGCGCAGGGCAAGGACGTCGGCATCATCGCGACCGAAAAGGGCTGGAATCTCTACGTGTGCGGCAACGGCGGCATGAAGCCTCGCCATGCGGAACTGCTCGCTTCCGATCTCGATCAGGCCACGCTCGTGCGTTACGTCGACCGCTTCCTCATGTTCTACGTGCGCACGGCCGACCGCCTGCAGCGCACGAGCGTGTGGCGCGACAACCTCGAAGGCGGCCTCGACTATCTGATCGACGTGATCGTGCACGACAAGCTGGGCCTTGGCGCCGAACTCGAAGCGGAAATGCAGCTCGTGGTGGACACCTACGAATGCGAATGGAAGAAGGCCGTGACGGATCCTGAAACGCGCCGCCGCTTCCGCCACTTCGTCAATAGCGACGCGGGCGACCAGCACGTGACCTTCATCGAGGAGCGCGGCCAGATTCGCCCGGCCACGCCCGAAGAGCGCACGCAGGTTCCGCAAGCGGCGCGTTATGAAGCACTGAGCGAAATTCCCGTAGTCGTCGAAACCGTCTGATTCCCTTTCATCGAACCGAGGAGTACGAAATGAGCAACGAACGCAATCAAGGCAACTGGATTCCCGTCTGCACGCTCAGCGACATCGTGCCGAACACCGGCGTGTGCGCACTCGTGAAGGGCGAACAGGTCGCCGTGTTCCATGTAGATGACGGCGACGCGCGCGTGTATGCCATCGGCAACTACGACCCGAACTCGCACGCGGCGGTGCTTTCGCGCGGGCTCGTGGGCAGCTTCGGTGAGCGCATCGTGGTGGCCTCGCCCATCTACAAGCATCACTTCGATCTCTCCACCGGCGAGTGCATCGAAGCGCCGCAGCATTCGGTCAACGCGTTCCAGACGCGCGTGGAAAACGGTCAGGTCTGGGTTGCCGCCTGACATGACGAAGGCGCGGCGAGCATGAAGCGCCGCGCGCAATGAATCCGTTTCAATCTGATATCGATCGACCGCATGAGCAGCGAGACCGTAAAGAGCGTTTGCCCGTACTGCGGCGTAGGCTGCGGGATGATCCTGCACGTCGAGGACGGCCAGGTCGCGAAGATCTCCGGCGACGCCGAGCATCCGACCAACTTCGGCCGCCTCTGCACGAAGGGTTCGTCGGCGCACGTGGCGCTGCGCAAATCGGGGCGCCTCGAGCGCGCCTTCGTGCGCCATGCGCGCGACGAGGACCCGGCGCCGCTGCCGCTCGCGCAGGCGATTGCGGATACGGCGCGCCGTCTGCGCGCGACGCTCGACGCGCACGGCCCCGACGCGCTGTCGTTCTACGTATCCGGGCAGATGTCGATCGAGGCGCAGTACCTCGTGAACAAGCTCGCCAAGGGCTTCGTGCGCACCAACAACATCGAGTCGAACTCGCGTCTGTGCATGGCGAGCGCGGGCAGCGGCTACAAGCTTTCGCTCGGTGCGGACGGCCCGCCGGGTTCCTATCAGGACTTCGATAAGGCGGACCTGTTCTTCGTGATCGGCGCGAACATGGCGGACTGCCATCCGATCCTGTTCCTGCGCATGATGGACCGCGTGAAGGCGGGCGCGAAGCTCATCGTGGTGGACCCGCGCCGCACGACGACGGCGGAGAAGGCGTCGCTCTTTCTGCAGATCGCGCCGGGTACCGATCTCGCGCTGCTCAACGGCCTGCTGCACCTGCTGCACAAGAATGGCCACACCGACCCAGCCTTCATTGCACAGTACACCGAAGGATGGGACGCGATGCCGGCGTTCCTCGAAGATTACACGCCGGAAAAGGTCGCTGAGATCACGGGCCTGGCCGTCGAGGACATTCGCAGCGCCGCGCAGATGATAGGCGACGCGCCCGAGTGGATGAGCTGCTGGACGATGGGCCTGAACCAGAGCACGCACGGCACGTGGAGCACGAACGCGATCTGCAACCTGCATCTTGCGACGGGCAAGATCTGCCGCCCCGGCAGCGGGCCGTTCTCACTCACGGGGCAGCCCAACGCAATGGGTGGGCGCGAGATGGGCTACATGGGACCGGGCCTGCCCGGCCAGCGCACGGTGCTCGCCGAGGACGACCGCGCGTTCGTGGAAGCGGCGTGGGGCGTCGCGCCCGGCACGTTGCCCGTGACAGTGGGCGGCGGCACCATCGACATGTTCTCGCGCATGGCGGCGGGCGAGATCAAGGCGTGCTGGATCATCTGCACGAACCCGGTGGCAAGCGTCGCGAACCGGCAAACGGTGGTGGCGGGCCTGAGGGCCGCCGAGCTGGTGATCTCGCAGGACGCTTTTCTGGACACCGAAACGAATCAGTACGCCGACGTGCTCCTGCCCGGCGCGCTCTGGGCCGAGGCCGAGGGCGTGATGATCAACTCCGAGCGCAACATGACGCTCACGCAGCAGGCCGTCGAGCCGCCGGGCGAGGCGCTGCCCGACTGGCAGATCATCGCGCGCGTGGCTTGTGAGATGGGTTTTGCTGAGGCGTTCAGCTACACAAGCGCCGCCGAAGTGTTCGACGAAATCACGCGCTTCGCGAACCCGAAGACGGGCTACGACCTGCGCGGCGCGAGCCATGCGAAGCTGCGCGAAACGCCGCTGCAATGGCCCATCGCGCCGGATGCCGCGAGCGATCGCAATCCGCTGCGTTATGTGAACGACGGCGTGAGCCAGTCCCTCAAGGAAAACGCGGATGGCACGCGCCCGCGCATCGTTTTCGCCACGGCGCACGGCAAGGGCGTGTTCTTCGCGCGACCACACGTCGCGCCCGCCGAGCTGCCCGACGGCACGTTCCCGATCGTGTTCAACACGGGTCGCTTGCAGCACCAGTGGCACACCATGACGAAGACCGGCAAGGTGCCGATGCTCAACAAGCTCAATCCGGGCCCCTTCGTCGAGATTCATCCCGAGGACGCCGCTGCGCTCGGTATCGCCGCGAAGGATCGCGTGGAGGTGCGCTCGCGCCGCGGGCGCGTGGTGCTGCCCGCCGTGGTGACCGAGCGCGTGCGCCCCGGCAATTGCTTCGCGCCCATGCACTGGAACGACGTGTATGGCGAAGAACTTTGCGTGAACGCCGTCACGAGCGATGCGGTCGACCCGATATCCCAGCAGCCCGAATTGAAATTCTGCGCGGTGGCGCTTTCGCGCGTCGCCCCGCAATCTGCGCCGCGCGAGACCACGCGCACGCCGGACGCCGCCGATGCCTTTGCCGCTTCGGCCACGTTCGACGCCAGCGCGCAGCAAGCCGTCAACCCGTCTCAGGAACTCGACATGTCCCGTATCGATGCCTTCTCGACGCTACTCGGTCTCGACGACGTCGCCGCGCCGCAACTGGGTGACGCCGAGCGTCAGTACCTCGCGGGCTTTGTTGGCGGCCTGCGCTCGCTGAGGGCGGCCGAGCCCGTCGGCGTGCCCATGCTGCCCGCGCACGCGCCGTTTCCCGCAGACACGCGCGTCTGGCTCGACGGCCTGCTGGCGGGCCTGTTCAGCCGCGGCGAGCCCGTCGCGCGTACGGCTGCACTCGCCGTGCCGGGCGCGCCTGAGGAAAAGCCGCACGGCGTGCGCATCGCGCATACGCGGCCGAAGGTCGTGCTGCTGTGGGCCTCGCAAACGGGCAACGTCGAGTCGCTCGTCGAGCAATACGCGACGCAGCTGATGGAATCGGGCTTCGAGATTCGCACGGCTTCCATGGCGGATTATTCGCTCACGAACCTCGCAAAGGCGCAGTACGTCCTTCTGATGACGAGCACCTTCGGCGACGGCGACGCGCCCGACAACGGCGCAGCGTTCTGGGGCGCGTTGGCAGCAGAAAACGCGCCGCGTCTCGCCTCGCTGCGCTTCTCGGTGCTCGCCTTCGGCGACCGCAACTACGACGCGTTCTGCGGCCACGGCCGCAAGCTCGACGCGCGCCTCGAAGCGCTGGGTGCGACGCGCCTCATGGAGCGCGTGGATTGCGACAGCGAATACCAGAGCGCGGCCGACGCGTGGCTCGATCGCATCGTCGTGCGCATCAAGCAGGAAGATGCGGCACTGCACGCGGTGCCCGCCGACGGTTCCATTCCCGAGGTGCTGCCCGGCTGCGCGGCGACCAAGGCGCGCCCGGCCGTCTCGAAGCTCTTGAAGAACGTGCGCCTGAACATGAAGGGCGCGACGAAAGACACGCGCTACTTCTCGCTCGCCACAGGCGAAGCGGGCCTCGACTACGAAGCGGGCGACGCGCTCGGTGTGTGGCCCACCAACTGTCCCGCGCTCGTGGACGAATTGCTCGGGCTCACACGTCTCGCGGCCGACACACCGGTTGCCGTGAGCGGTCACGGCGAGATGCGCCTTGGCGAGGCGCTCAGCAAGCACTACGAGATCGCGCGCCCGAACCCCGATGCGCTTGCGTTCATTGCGTCCCGCACGCGCTCGCGGGGCCTCGCGGAAATGCTCGACGAAACGCGCAAAGGCGATCTGCGCAACTGGCTCTGGGGCCAGCAGCTCGCCGACGTGCTCCACGAATATCCCGTCGACATGAACGCGCCCGAACTGCTCGGCATGCTCAAACGCCTGCAGCCGCGGCTCTATTCGATTTCGTCGAGCCCGAAGGCGCATGCGGGCGAGGTGCATCTGACCGTTTCGGCCGTGCGTTACACCAACGGCCGCCGCGAGCGCAAGGGCGTGGCCTCCACCTTCCTCGCCGACCGCGCGCAGGAGGGCAGCGTGCCCGTGTTCGTGCAGAAGAGCACGCATTTCCGGCCGCCGCGCAATGGCGACGCGCCGATGATCATGGTCGGCCCCGGCACGGGCGTCGCCCCCTTTCGCGCCTTCCTGCACGAGCGCCAGGCGCGCGGCGACACGGGCCGCAACTGGCTGTTCTTCGGCGAGCAGCATGCGGCCACCGACTTCTACTATCGCGACGAACTGGAGCAAATGCGCAAGGACGGCCACCTCGACCGGCTCGATCTCGCGTTCTCGCGCGACCAGAGCGAGAAGGTCTACGTGCAGGACCGTATGCTCGAGCAGGGCGCGCAGCTATGGGCGTGGCTGCAGGAAGGGGCGCACCTCTACGTGTGCGGCGATGCGAGCCGCATGGCGAAGGACGTGGATGCGGCGCTCAGGGACGTGGTGGCGGGCCATGGCGGCATGAGCGCCGAGGCCGCGCACGACTACGTCAGTGCACTCGGACGGGACAAACGCTACGTGCGCGACGTCTATTGATGGGGCGCGGCGCGACTTCGGGCCGGCTCTGCGAAGGCCGCCCGCCTGCGCGCCATGTTTTCAGCGCACGAAAGCGCCGCGTGCGCGCCTGGTCCGCCCGCGCCAGACTTTCATCTTCATTGCCGAGCCCGGCATAAAGGCCGCCCTCGGCGCCTTTGGCCACGACGGGTTCGGGCAGCAGGATGGCGATCAGAAACGTCAGGCACGCGCCTGCGAACACCGCCACCACGCTCATCGAGATCGACTCGAACATCCGCTTGCTCCCCGTTAGAATGGTGTCCGGCGGCCGACGCCGCGCGCACTGCGCACCGCGTCGCCGCCATCGCAATCCATTTTGCGCAGGGCGCGCGCCCACGTCCAAGACGATATTCGGATCGTCACGATAAGCGCGCCTTATGAAAAAATCCGGAGACAATCCGGGGACATTCGGGAGGCAGCCATCTTGATGCTTCGCTCGATACGCTACGTGCTCACCGTGGCGGAGTTGAAGAATTTCACGCGCGCGGCTGAAGTGCTGCACGTCTCGCAGCCGGCGCTCTCACAGCAGATCCGCCAACTGGAAAACGATCTTGGCGGCGCGCTGTTCGACCGCAGCGGACGCGCCATCAGCCTCACCGAATTCGGGCGCGTGTACATCGAACACGCGCGCCAGGCGCTCGCGCATCTCGACGCCGGCAAGCGCGCGCTGCACGAGGTGCGCGACCTCACGCGCGGCCTGCTGCGGCTCGCTTATACGCCCACGTTCGCCGAGTATCTGATCGGCCCCGCGCTGCGCAGCTTTCGCGAAGCGCATCCGGCAATCGCGCTCGACGTGAGCGAGCGGCCGCTGGAAGATATCGAAGGCGGACTCGAGCGCGATGAACTCGATCTCGGCATTGGCTTTACCGATGTGCGCTCCGACGAAATCGAAGTGCGGCCGCTCTTCGCCGAGCATATGGCGCTGCTCGTGGCCACGCGCCATCCGCTCGCGCGGCGCCGCGCGGAGGTCACGGCGGACCAGCTCGCCGCGATGCCGCTTGCGCTGCTGAGCCCCGACTTCGTGGTGCGGCGTTTCGCCGATGCCTATTTCCGCGCGCACCAGTTGATTCCGCGCGTGATGCTGCAGGCCAACTCGGTGGGCACGGTGCTCAAGCTCGTGAAGGAGGGCACGCTCGCCACGCTGCTGCCGTCGGCGGTGCTGCGCGAGCATCGCGGGCTCGTCACGCTGCCCGTCGTTCCCGCGTTGCCACAGCGTACCGTCGCGCTACTCAAGCGGCGGCATGCGTCGAGCACGCTCGCCGCCAATGCGTTTTCGGATCTGCTGCTCGAGTTGATTTCGCGGGAAGGGTTGGGCGAAGTTTGAGGCGCCTCGCGGCCCTCAGGGTTGATCGGACGAAAGCAGGTTGTGAAAGAAGTCCACCGCGTGCTGGCGGGTCGGCATCGCCCCGAGCGTGGCCGCCGGATCGAGCCCCGTGCGTCGTGCCGTGCCGCTCACGAGGCTTTGTTGCAGGTCGTTGAGCGGGCGCGCGAGATTCGTCGCGATAAAGCCAGAGGCGGGCGGTGCTGCGATGGCTGGCAGGTCGGCGCGCGGCGTATCGAGCGTGAGTAACGGAGCGAGCGTGGGCGCCGCTGCCACGCGCTTGCTCGTGAGCATGTCGGCAGGCGCGATGGCGAGACAGTCGCGCAGCGTGGCGAGAATCGACGTGTGATCGTAGGGCGTGTCGGTGGGCGAGCGGAACACGGTGCCGCGTGCGATATATGGCGAAACGACGACCGCCGGCACACGCACGCCAAAGCTGTCGAAGGCGAAGTTCTGGTCGCCCGGACTGCTTGCGGCATCGGGCGCCACGGCGTTCGCGGGCGGCAGCACGTGGTCGTAGGTGCCGCCGTGCTCGTCGTAGGTGATCACGAGCAGCGTTTCGGGCCACGCAGGCGATGTGCTCAGTGCGTGCCAGATGTCGTAGAGAAAGCTTTCCCCCGCATAGACGTCGTGCGGCGGATGCTGGTCGTTGGGGTCGAGCAGGAAGCGCGGCTCGATGAACGAATACTGCGGCAGCGTGTTGTTCTGGCAGTCCGAGACGAAGTTGCTGAAGCGCTGGAAGTTCGCCTTATATTTCGCATCCCATAACGTCGGGAACATCGTGAGCGTGAGCGAAGGCGCGACGAGCGCGGCGCTGTACACGGCCCAGCTCGCGCCTGCGTCGCCCAGCACGTTGAAGATGGTGCGCACCTGCCAGTCGAAAGGATCGGGCGGCGAGCCGTTGTCCACGTGACCGTTCGAGGTGCCCGCGTGGGCGAACGCGCGATTCGGCCAGGTCTGGCTCGGCACGCTCGCGAACCAGGCGTCCGAGACGGCGTATTCGCGCGCGAGCGTCGCGAGCACCTTCAACTGGTCGGGGCTGTGGCATTGCATGACCTGGCTTGCGTCCGTCGTCGTGGTCGTTTCGTAGTCTTGTACGAAGCCGGACATGGGCGATGCCCCGGCTGCGTTGCCGAGTAGCTGAACGCGCACGTTTGCGAACGTCTCCTGCGGATCGGGGTCGGGCAGCGTGGCTGTGGAGGCGGGTGTGGTGGCGGCGATGGTGCCGCCTGCCTTCGTTGGGTTGCTCAGGCCCGCCTTGAGTCCATCGAATGGCTGTTCCGCGCTGGCGGCGGGCAGGAAATGCGCGGGGCTGCTGCCGTTCGTGTACAAGCCGCCAAGCATCGTGTCAAACGAACGGTTCTCGAACATCACGACAACAACGTGTTTGATGTTCTGCAGGGACATGGGTTTCTCCGTCTCGGGGGCTGACGCAGAGTATTGGTGCAGCCGCACGCTTTCGGCAAGGTGCGGGAACCCTGAGAGAACCTGCCGATGCTTCTGGCGCGCCTACCGCACCCTCGCGCGCCAGATTTCGTGGGCGGCGCAAGTCGCCACAAAAACGCCGAACAACATCGCCACGACCGCAGCCGACTCGTACCCCGAGCCCGCATTGCCTCCCAGGGCGCGCAGCCACAGGCGCACGCTGGCTCCTGTCGCGACGAGCCCGATTGTGAGGCCGATGATCGCCAGGTTCGTGTGGCGCCACGAGCGCTGTCCATTCTTCATAATGCCCCCGCTGTGTTTGCCTTGGCGCCCGTACGAGGCGCCATAGGGGCACGATACGCCGCCAGATTTCCCGCGACATCTGCCGTCAATAATGTGGAGCCGGTGGCGCATGCAAACGCGCATGAAACCGCCGTGGGCAGCGGGGCGCCCATGCCTGTGGGATAATTACAAGTTCTGCCCAGAGCACAGCTCAAGAGGTTGTTCGCAAGGGCGTGCGTGGGGCCTTTATTCCCGTGGCCCGCTTACTTTCTGCGATTTTTCTTCTACAGCCACAATGCCCGCATACCGTTCCAAAACCTCCACCGCCGGCCGCAACATGGCAGGTGCGCGTTCCCTCTGGCGCGCCACCGGCATGAAAGACGAAGATTTTTCCAAGCCGATCATCGCCGTCGTCAACTCGTTCACCCAGTTCGTGCCCGGCCACGTGCACCTGAAAGACCTCGGCCAGCTCGTTGCGCGCGAAATCGAAGCCGCGGGCGGCGTGGCCAAGGAATTCAACACGATCGCCGTCGACGACGGCATCGCCATGGGCCACGACGGCATGCTGTATTCGCTGCCGAGCCGCGACATCATCGCGGATTCGGTCGAATACATGGTCAACGCGCACTGCGCCGACGCCATGGTCTGCATCTCGAACTGCGACAAGATCACCCCGGGCATGCTCATGGCCGCCATGCGCCTGAACATCCCCGTGATCTTCGTCTCGGGCGGCCCGATGGAAGCGGGCAAGACGCGCCTCGCGAATCCCGTGACCAAGGCCATCGAGGTCAAGAAGCTCGACCTGATCGACGCCATGGTGATCGCGGCCGACACCAAGTACTCCGACGCCGAAGTGGCCGAAGTCGAGCGCTCCGCCTGCCCGACCTGCGGTTCGTGCTCGGGCATGTTCACGGCCAACTCCATGAACTGCCTGACCGAGGCGCTCGGTCTCTCGCTGCCGGGTAACGGCACCGTGGTCGCCACGCACGCGGACCGCGAACAGCTCTTCAAGCGCGCTGGCAGCCGTATCGTCGAACTCGCGCGCCAGTACTACGAGCAGGAAGACGAGCGCGTGCTGCCGCGCTCGGTGGGCTTCAAGGCATTCGAAAACGCCATGACGCTCGACATCGCCATGGGCGGCTCGACCAACACCATCCTCCACCTGCTGGCCATCGCACAGGAAGCGGGCATCGACTTCGGCATGACCGACATCGACCGCCTTTCGCGCGTCGTGCCGCAGCTGTGCAAGGTCGCGCCGAACACGAACAAGTACCACATCGAAGATGTGCACCGCGCCGGCGGCATCATGGCGATCCTCGGCGAGCTGGAGCGTGCGGGCAAGCTGCACACCGACGTGCCGACCGTGCACACGCCGACGCTCGGCGACGCGCTCGAGCAATGGGATATCAAGCGCACGCAGGACGAAGCGGTCAAGACGTTCTACATGGCCGGCCCCGCAGGCGTTCCGTCGCAGGTGGCGTTCAGCCAGAACACGCGCTGGCCGAGCCTGGATTCGGACCGCGCCGAGGGTTGCATCCGCTCGTATGAGCACGCGTTTTCGAAGGAAGGCGGCCTCGCCGTGCTGACGGGCAACATCGCGCTCGACGGCTGCGTGGTGAAGACCGCAGGCGTGGACGACAGCATTCTCGTGTTCGAAGGCACGGCTCACGTGACCGAGTCGCAGGACGAAGCGGTCGAAAATATCCTCGCCGACAAGGTCAAGGCCGGCGACGTGGTGATTGTGCGCTACGAAGGCCCGAAGGGCGGCCCCGGCATGCAGGAAATGCTCTACCCGACCAGCTACATCAAGTCGAAGGGCCTCGGCAAGGCGTGCGCGCTGCTGACCGACGGCCGTTTCTCGGGCGGCACTTCGGGCCTCTCGATCGGCCACTGCTCGCCGGAAGCGGCGGCGGGCGGCGCAATCGGCCTCGTGCGCGACGGCGACAAGATCCGCATCGACATTCCGAATCGCACGATCAACGTGCTGGTGTCCGATGAGGAACTGGCGCGCCGCCGCGAAGAGCAGAACGCGAAGGGCTGGAAGCCGGCGAAAGCGCGTCCGCGCAAGGTGTCGGCGGCGCTGAAGGCCTACGCCAAGCTCGTGATGTCGGCAGACAAGGGCGCCGTGCGCGATCTCTCGCTGCTGGACGACTGAGCCTTTTAGGTAAGACGCGGGCCGCGCGGCTCGCCTCTCAGAAGCAGGGCGAAAAAAAATCGAGCCTCCCATGGGAGGCTCGATTCATTTGTGGTGCACGTCCCCCGCGCAACGCACGGGGGCGGTTTCCATCACTTACTTCGCAGCGGCTGCGAGTGCGGCGTTGAACGTCGCGCTCGGGCGCATGACTTCAGCGAGCTTCGCGAAGTCCGGCTTGTAGTAGCCGCCGATGTCGACCGGCTTGCCCTGAACAGCGGCCAGCTCGCCCACGATCTTCTGCTCGTTTTCGGCCAGCGCCTTCGCGAGCGGCGCGAAGTGAGCGGCGAGTTCCGCGTCGTCCTTCTGCGCGGCCAGTTCCTGCGCCCAGAACATCGAGAGGTAGAACTGGCTGCCGCGGTTGTCCAGCTCGCCGGTCTTCGGCGACGGGCCCTTGTTGTTGTCGAGCAGCTTGCCGGTGGCGGCGTCGAGCGTCTTCGCGAGCAGCTTGGCGCGCGCGTTGCTCGTCTTGATGCCGAGGTCTTCCAGCGACACGGCCAGCGCGAGGAATTCGCCGAGCGAGTCCCAGCGCAGGTGGTCTTCCTGAACCAGCTGCTGAACGTGCTTCGGAGCCGAACCGCCCGCGCCCGTTTCGTACATGCCGCCGCCCGCCATCAGCGGAACGATCGAGAGCATCTTCGCCGAGGTGCCCAGTTCCATGATCGGGAACAGGTCGGTGAGGTAGTCGCGCAGGATGTTGCCCGTGACCGAGATCGTGTCCAGACCGCGGATCACGCGCTCGAGCGTGTAACGCATGGCGCGCACTTGCGACATGATCTGGATGTCGAGACCCTTCGTGTCGTAATCCTTCAGGTACTCTTCGACCTTCTTGATCACTTCGTTTTCGTGCGGACGGTACGGGTCGAGCCAGAACACGGCAGGCGTGTTCGAGTTCTTCGCGCGCGTGACGGCGAGCTTGACCCAGTCGCGGATCGGCGCGTCCTTCACGAGGCACATACGCCAGATGTCGCCTTGCTCGACCGGCTGCGTGAGCGCTTCGAGCACTTCGCCCGTGGCGTTGTCGACGATGCGCGCCGTGCCGTCCTGCGTGACCTCGAACGTCTTGTCGTGCGAACCGTACTCTTCAGCCTTCTGCGCCATCAGGCCGACGTTCGGCACCGTGCCCATCGTGCGCGGGTCGAATGCGCCGTTGGTCTTGCAGAAGTTGATGATTTCCTGGTAGATGCGCGCGAACGTGCTTTCCGGAATCAGGCACTTCGTGTCGGCCGGACGGCCGTCGGCGCCCCACATCTTGCCGCCTGCGCGGATCATGGCCGGCATCGAAGCGTCGACGATCACGTCGTTCGGTGCGTGCAGGTTCGAGATGCCCTTGGCCGAGTCGACCATGGCGAGCGCCGGACGGTGCTCGTGGCAGGCGTGCATGTCGCGGATGACTTCTTCGCGCTGCGATTCCGGCAGCGTTTCGATCTTCGTGTAGAGATCGACGAGGCCGTTGTTGACGTTCACGCCCAGTTGCTCGAACAGCTTGGCGTGCTTCGCGAACGCATCCTTGTAGAACGTGCGCACGGCGTGGCCGAACACGATGGGGTGCGAGACCTTCATCATGGTCGCCTTCACGTGCAGCGAGAGCATGACGCCGGTCTTGCGCGCGTCTTCCATCTGGTCTTCGTAGAACGCGAGCAGGTGCTTCTTGCTCATGAACATGCTGTCGACGATTTCGCCGGCTTGCAGCTTGACCTTCGGCTTGAGGACGATGGTTTCGCCGCTCTTCGTCACGAGTTCCATGCGGACTTCGCGGTCCTTGTCGTTCGTGATCGACTTTTCGCCGTGGTAGAAGTCGCCGTGCTTCATGTGCGCGACGTGGGTGCGCGAAGCCATGCTCCACTCGCCCATGCTGTGCGGGTGCTTCTTCGCGTAGTTCTTGACTGCGAGCGGTGCGCGGCGGTCCGAGTTGCCTTCGCGCAGCACCGGGTTCACGGCCGAACCGAGGCACTTCGAATAGCGCTTCTGGATAGCCTTTTCTTCGTCGGTCTTCGGATCTTCGGGGAAGTCAGGGACCTTGTAGCCCTTGCCCTGAAGTTCCTTGATCGCGGCGACGAGCTGCGGCACCGATGCGCTGATGTTCGGCAGCTTGATGATGTTCGTTTCCGGCGACTGCGTGAGACGGCCCAGTTCGGCCAGATTGTCCGGCACGCGTTGGTCTTCCGTGAGGAATTCCGGGAACTCGCCGAGGATACGGCCCGCAACGGAGATATCGCTGGTCTCGACGTTCACGCCGGCCGGCGCAGCGAAGGTGCGGATGATCGGCAGAAACGCGCTGGTGGCGAGCAGCGGCGCTTCATCGGTCAGGGTATAGATGATGGTGGGTTGCTGGGTACTCATCGGCTTCTTGGCGGGGTTCAAAAACGGGGTGATAACACCACCGGCTGCGCGCAGTCGGCGAAACACCTGGATTTTGCCTCAATTTGCAGCGGGCCGGGGGCCAACCGTGCATGTATTTCACATCGTGGAAAGCGCTTGCGCAATGTTAATTGACAAGAAAATCGGCGCGTTTGCCTTGATCGGCCGGCCGTGCGCTGAAAACGTTTCCGCGCCGGAGGCCCTTTGTATAAGGCTTTGCGGGGCGTGGCGGCCAATATGACCCCCACTCCGAGGTTTTATTGATCGCACCCTTGATTGGCTGTCAAGCTGGTAAAGACCCTTGTGAAAAGAGAAGTGAATCGGGGAGTCTTATATAAGAATTTTGCTCCTCAAGGTCCTCCGAAGTCCGCAATAACGGTTGCCTTGCTAATCAATTCGTGGTCTCATTCCCTCATGTTCGATCACTGCCTTTACTTCAATTCGTCGGCGCTCGCCCGCCTGGTCGAGCGCGAGTGGAGCGCCGCCTATGCGCCGTTCGGCCTGACGCCCGCGCAAGGCTTCGTGCTGCGCGTCGTGCTTGCGAAGCCTGGGTGCCTCGCGAGCGACGTCGCGCAAACGCTCGGCATCGCTCGGCCCACGGCGACGCGGCTGGTGGACAACCTGTGCGAGAAGGACTTGCTCGAGCGCCGCCAGGGCGAGGCCGACGGCCGCGAATGGGGGCTCTTTCCCACGGCGAGCGGCGCGGCGCTCGACGGACCGATCAACGGCGCGAGCGCCGACGTGGCGCGCCGCCTGCGCGCGCAGGTGGGCCCGGACCTGTTCGAGTCGACGGTGACCGGCATGCGCAAGATACGCAAGGGACTCGCGTAAGGCGTTCGCGCCTTTTTTTAAGATCAAATGGTTGCCTTGCTAATCAAAAAGGAGAGCAGCGATGAACGAAGCGGCGCTAAAAGGGACGGGCGGAGAAACCTGGCGTTGGGCGATCGGTGTGGCGATCGCCGCGCTGGCGGTGGGCGGCGTGGTTGCGGCAATTTTCGCGATGCCGCGTGCCATGGAGGCGAACAACCGCGCGTGCGTCACGGCTTACGCCAACGATCTGCACGCGGATCTCGCCGCGTTCGCGCAAGACCCGGCGTGGCAGGCGCACTACGTCGAGGCGCTTACGGCGTGCTCGCGCTAAACGGGCGCGCCGCCGCTATCCCTTCGCTCGCTGCGCGACATGCTCTATCCGGTCCCGCACGACGCCAATCGCCTGCTTGAGCGCGTATACGTCCTGAAAATAGCGATACGGGATCCGTATCTGGCTCGCGCTCGCGTCGATGTTTTCGATCTCGTCGATCCATTGCGCGATCTGCGACTGGGGCGGCTCGCGGTTCTGCCAGACTTCGTCTTCGAGCGCCTTGATTTCGCGGTACCAGACTACGAGTCGTTTTTTCGTCCGCGCTTCGACGAGGCGTGGCAATGCCTGAATCAGGCCGATCAGGAGCGCTGCGAACGGCACGAGGATCAGCAGCCGCCGTTCGATCAGACTCGCGAGCCAGAACGGCAGATAGCGGTAAAGGAATGGCTGGCCTGACTTGAAGTAGCGCACGCTTTCATCGGAAATCGGGAATTCTTCCGTCTTCAGATTGGGGAATGTGCCGAGCGGCGTGAAGTAGTCTTCGCCACCGTGAACCGTATGGGCCGCGTCGAGCAGCAGATAGACGAGCGCGGGATGCATCGTGTTCTTCGATACGAGCAGCGCCGTTGCCGCGAGCAGCGTGACGTCGGTGCGCGGCAGATCTTCAGCGACACTTGTCGACGCACGCGGCAGGACGATCTTCGAAAGTGACGGGAATTTTTGAACCAGCGCATCGGCCTGCGCAAAACTCATCAACTTGAGCGGGCTGTTCAGCAGTGTCTTCTGCATGTCGGCGTCGGGCCTGCCGATGAAGAACGCTGCGTCGATCCGGCCGCTTTCGAGCCCCTGATACGCCGCGGGGGCATCCATTTGCAGCAATGTGGAGTTCTGGCTCGTGATGCCGCTATAGCTGAGCAATACCTGTGCAACGTTAAGCAGGCCACTGCCTGGCACGCCTATCGAAATCTTCTTGCCGCGGAGTTGCGATAACCGGTCGACCGTGGCGTCGCCGCGATAGAACACCCAGATCGGTTCATACGAGACGGCGGCGATGGTCTGGAGATTGTCTGTATCCTTCGGGGTGGTGGTGCCCGACTGGATGAAGCCGACTTCGTAGGCGCTGTTCGGGTCTCTCAGGCGCTCATAATTTTCCACCGAGCCGGACGAGCTGCGGATGACGAGTTTGATGCCCGCGCGCTTCAGGATAGGCGCATAGCGATCGGCAAAGCCGCGATAGATGCCGTTGTCCGCACCGCTCGTCATGACGATGGTGCGCTGGAACGCCGGTTCGACCACGATAGTCAGCAGCCAGCCAGCGGCAGCTAACAGAACGATTACGCCGATGATCGCAAGGCGCCGCCTCGCCCTCGACATGGGCGCTTTCTGGCTGCGGTGCAGCGCTGGATTGTGTCTGGGCATCGTGACCCACGCCTCCAGGTTCGCCGTAGTAGATGCGCTTACGATACCAACGAATCGAACTGGGTGGTGGCGCAAGCGCAGGCGCCGTGGCTGCCCTTATCACGCTGGAACGCCAGATGATTGTGCGCACAACGGAAATCCGCGAAAGACGAAGCGCGTCGAAGATCAACGGATGATCGGGTGCCGGCACGCGTGGCCGAGGCGCTGAGCGAAAGCCCGCGCCAGGCGCCACGCGTAACCTCACGCTCAAGCGCGGTTCAGGAACGCAAGCAGATCGGCGTTGACCTGGTCGGCCATCGTCGTGCACATGCCGTGCGGGCCGCCGGGGTAGATCTTGAGTGTCGCGTCTTTCACGATCTTGGCGGAGAGCTTGCCCGCGTCGTCGATCGGCACGATCTGGTCGTCGTCGCCGTGCAGGATCAGCGTGGGCACGTCGAACTTCTTGAGGTCTTCGGTGTAATCGACTTCGGAGAATTCATGCACGCAGTCGTGCAGCGCGAGAATGCCGCCCCACATGCCCTGCTGCCAGAACGAATCGATCACGCCTTGCGAGACCTTCGCGCCGCTGCGGTTGTAGCCGTAGAACGGCGTGGCGAGGTCCTTGAAAAACTGCGAGCGGTCGTCGATCACGCCCTTGCGGATGCCGTCGAACACGTCCTTGGGCAGGCCGCCCGGATTCTTCTCGCTCTTGATCATGATGGGCGGCACCGCGCCGATCAACACCGCGCCCGACACGCGCTTCGTGCCGTGGCGGCCAATGTAGCGCGCGACTTCGCCGCCGCCGGTGGAGTGGCCAACGAGCGTGGCGTCCTTCACGTCGAGCTTGTCGAGCAGGTCGGCGAGGTCGTCGGCCCAGGTGTCCATGTCGTTGCCCTTGGCGGGCTGATCGGAGCGGCCGTGGCCACGGCGGTCGTGTGCGATCGTGCGAAAGCCGTTTTGCACGAGAAAGAGCATTTGGGCGTCCCACGCGTCGGCGGTGAGCGGCCAGCCGTGGGAGAAAACGACGGGCTTGCCGCTGCCCCAGTCCTTGTAGTAGATCGACGTGCCATCGCGGGTGGTGAGGGTGCTCATAGGAAACGCTCCAGTTTCTATCTACAGCATCACGAAGCAGACGGACGCCGGCGCATTCGCGCACAGTCGCGCTTCGTGCGGCGGATGATGGCGGCGTCCAGGGATGGGCATTGCGTGTGGAACGTGCCGGAACCTGCGCGTCATGGAACGAGGCAGGAGACACGTGGCTCAGTATAGAGAGAACGCTTGAGCGATGACGCGAGGGTGTGCGGCCCTGCGCTGCGGATGTTTGCAGACGGCTCCTGAACTTCTGTGCATGTGCACGGCTAAGCCGTTTCCGCGCCGACCGCATCGCGCAAATAATCGCCGAGAAAGTCGACGAAACTGCGCAGCTTCGCCGAGAGCTTGTTGCGCTCGAGATAGATCGCATGAATATCGGCGTTCGGCAGCGCCCAGTCCGTGAGCAGCGGCACGAGCTCGCCACGCTCGATATGCTCGCCGATTTCCCACTGCGAGCGCACGACGATGCCGCGAGCGTCGAGTGCCCAGCGCAGCACGGCGCTGCCGTCGTTGCTCGAGAGCGCGCCGTCGACCTTCACGGTTTCCACGCGCTTGCCCCGCGAAAAGTGCCACGTGCCGTATGCCGAGTCGTTTTCGCGCAGCACGATGCACGCGTGGCGCGTCAGATCGTGCGGCGCTGCTGGCTTGCCGTGCCGCTTCAAATACGCGGGCGATGCGCACACGACGCGCCGGTTCTTCAGCAGCAAACGCGCATTGATGCGCGCGTCTGGCACCTCGCCGAAGCGGATGCCGAGATCGAAGCCTTCTTCCTGCAGGCTGAGCGGCCGCTCTGTCAATTGCAGCTGAATCTTCATCGACGGAAAACGCTCGACGTAAGCCGACACCGCGGGCGCGACATGGGCGCGGCCGAAACCGAACGACGCGTTCACGCGCAGCAGCCCGGCCGGTTCGCCGCGGCTACGGGTGACGAGTTGTTCCAGTTCCGAGAGTTCGTCGAGGATGCGCGAACCGTTCGCGAGATAGAGCTCGCCTTCCGGCGTAAGCGAAAGGCGCCGTGTGGTGCGGTTCACGAGCCGCACGCCCAGGCGCTGCTCCAGTTGCGCGAGCCGCTTGCTCACGGCAGGCGGCGTGACCCCCAGCTCGCGCGCGGCTGCCGCCAGATTGCGGTTGCGCGCCACGAGCGCAAAGAGATTCAGATCGGAAAAAGCATCCATGGCGCCGCCCCGGTGTCTTGCGCGATTCGTTCCTGAAAGTTACGACCGGATTGCTTTTGCGGAAACCCAATCGCCCAGGGCATCAATTAGACTGCATGCAACCTCGGGAGGCAAGCATGTTCGACGGTTTCAAGGACGCTTCGGCAGACATCGAAGGCGTTCGCATTCACGCAATCCAGGGCGGACGCGGCCCCGCGCTCCTGCTCCTGCACGGCCATCCGCAAACGCACGCCATCTGGCACAAGGTCGCGCCCACGCTGGCCGAGCACTTCACGGTGGTCGCCGCCGACCTGCGCGGCTACGGCGACAGCGGCAAACCGCAGGGCACTCCCGACCACGCCAACTACGCGAAGCGCCGCATGGCGCTCGATCAGGTTGCGCTCATGCGCGGCCTCGGCTTCACGTCGTTCGCCGTCATGGGCCACGACCGGGGCGGACGCGTCGCCGCGCGCATGGCGATCGATCATCCCGACGCGCTCACGCAGCTCATCACGCTCGACGTCGCGCCAACCGTCGCGATGTACGAGCAGACGTCGTTCGAATTCGCGCGCGCTTACTGGCACTGGTTCTTTCTCGTGCGCCCGGCGCCGTTTCCGGAAACGCTGATCCGCGCCGACCCCGATCTGTATCTGAAGCAGACCATGGGCGCACGCAGTGCGGGGCTTGCGCCGTTCGCGCCCGAGGCCTACGCGGAATATTTGCGCTGCCTCTCGGACCCGGCGACGGCACACGGAATCTGCGAGGACTACCGGGCGTCGATCACCATCGACCTCGAACACGACCGCGCGGATCTGGCGGCGGGCAAGCGCATTCAGTGTCCGTTCCTCGCGTTGTGGGGTGCGCACGGCACGGTGGGCCAGTGCTTCGATCCGCTGGCGGAATGGCGTAGCTGGAGCGCCAGCGTGAGCGGCGAGGCGCTGCCGTGCGGTCACTACCTCGCGGAAGAAGCGCCCCAGTTGCTCCTCGAACGCGTGCTGCCATTCCTTCAGCGCTGATTCGTTCGTTAGTCATTTTTCAGTCGGGCTTCATCATGTCCTCACACACGTTTTACCGGAAACTGGTTGATTCGCACACCGTATCGATCATCGACGCCGAGCACGTTCTGCTCTACGCCGATCTGCACATCATGAACGAATACACGAGCCCGCAAGCCTTCGCGGGCCTGCGTGAGAAGGGCCTGCGCGTGCGGCGTCCGCGCCAGCAGATGGGCGTGGTCGATCACGTGATTCCGAGCAAGCCGATGCCCGTGGCCGCGCGCACGATCGAGATCGTCGACGCCGCGAAGCAGGCCGCAAATTTCACGCGCAACTGCGTGGAGCAGGGCATTCATCTGTTCGATATCCACGACCCCATGCAGGGCATCGAGCACGTGGTCGCGCCCGAGATCGGGTTGACTCGCCCCGGCATGGTCGTGCTGTGCGGCGACAGCCACACAACGACCTACGGTGCACTGGGCGCACTTGGGTTCGGCATCGGCACCTCGGAAGTCGAGCACGTCCTGGCGACGCAGACGCTCGTTTATCGCGTGGCGAAGGACATGCGCATCGTCGTGGACGGCGCGCTGCCGCCGGGAACGACTTCGAAGGATCTCGTGCTGCACATCATTGCGAAGATCGGCGCGCAGGGCGCGCGCGGCTACGCCGTCGAATACGCGGGCGAAGCGATCGCCGGGCTTTCCGCCGAGGCGCGCATGACCCTGTGCAACATGACTGTGGAAGCCGGCGCGCGCGCCGCGCTGATCGCGCCGGACCGCACGACGCTCGACTACGTGGCCAGCAAAGTGCGCGACCTCGATGCAAAAACGCTCGACGCCGCGTGCCATGCATGGTCGAAACTGCGCTCCGACGACGACGCGCATTTCGAAGTGGAGCATCGCTTCGACGCCGCGCGCGTCGCGCCTTACGTGACATGGGGCACGAGTCCGGACCAGGCGGTGCCCGTGGACGGCCGCATTCCCGAAGCGGCGGATGGCGCGGGTCTCGACGCCGCGACGCTGCACAAGGCGCTCGATTACATCGGCTTGCCCGGCGGCGCGCCGATCGAGGGCACGCCTATCGACCGTGTGTTCATCGGCTCCTGCACGAATGCGCGCATCGAGGATCTGCGCGCCGTCGCCCAGGTCGTGCGCGGCCGCAAGGTGGCGGCGACCGTACGCGCGATGGTCGTGCCGGGTTCGGGCATGGTGCGCGACCAGGCCGAACGTGAAGGCATTGCGCAACTGCTGATCGACGCGGGCTTCGAGTGGCGTCAGCCGGGCTGCTCGATGTGCCTGGCGATGAACGACGACGTGCTCGCGCCGGGCGAGCGCTGCGCCTCGACCACGAATCGCAATTTCGAAGGGCGCCAGGGGCGCGACAGCAAAACGCATTTGATGAGCCCCGCGATGGCCGCCGCCGCGGCGATTGCGGGCCGCATCGTCGACATTCGCAAGGAGCTTGCACATGGCTAAGCCGTACATGATCTCGGGCATCGCCGCGCCGCTGCCGGTCAACAACCTCGATACCGATCAGATCATGCCCAAGCAGTTTTTGCTCGGCATCGATAAATCGGGGCTCGCGCGCGGGCTGCTATACGACTTGCGTTTCGATGCCGATGGCCGCGCGCGTGAGGCTTTCGTGCTGAATCGCCCGGAATATCGTGGCGCGAAGGTGCTGATCGGCGGCTCGAACTTCGGCTGCGGATCGAGCCGCGAGCACGCTGTGTGGGGCCTGCAGCAGGCGGGTTATGAAGCGGTCATCGCGCCGAGTTACGGCGAGATTTTCTATTTCAATTCGACGAACAACCGGCTGCTGCTCGTCACGTTGCCGCCGGAACAGGTCGAAGCGCTGGTCGCGGAGATCGCAAGCGGCGACGACAAGCACGTGTCGATCGATGTCGAAAACGAAGTCGTGATCGCGCCTTCTGGACAGCGCTATGCGTTCTCGCTGCCGGCGCGACAGAAGCAGATGTTCGTGGAAGGGCTCGACATGATTGGAATGACGCTGCGCCAACAGGAAGCGATCGACGCATTCGAAGCGAAGCACTGGACCGCGCAGCCGTGGTGCCGCATCGATCTGCCGGCGCAGCAGCAGCGCGGCTAACCCAAATTCATAACCAAACCGTTCGTGCGGCGACGCACGCAACGGCACAGAGGCGCACTGACCGCCACACGCGGCAAGTGCGCTCATACGGAGACACCCCATGAACATTGCCGCAGTCCATCCGCAGGACACCGCCACGCTCGAGCCCAGCGTCGTGCGCAAGGTCTCACGGCGCATCACGCCGTTCATCATCGTCCTGTATTTCCTGAGCTTTCTGAACCGCGTGAACGTCGGCTTCGCGGGGCTCACGATGAATCACGACATTGGGCTCACGCAGGCCATGTTCGGCGTAGGCGCGGGGATTTTCTTCGTCGGCTATATCGCGGCGGGCATGCCGTCCAATCTGGCGTTGCAGCGCGTTGGCGCGCGCAGATGGATCGCACTGCTGATGGTTGCGTGGGGCCTGCTTTCCGCGGCCACGGCGTTCGTCACAGGCCCGTACAGCTTCTACACGCTGCGCTTCGTGCTCGGCCTCGCCGAAGCGGGCTTCTTTCCCGGCATCATTCTCTACCTGAGCTTCTGGTTCCCCGCGCGTCATCGCGCATTCGTCACGGCGATGTTCATGACCGCCGCGCCGCTCTCGAACATGATCGGCTCGCCCATCTCGGGCGCGCTCATGAGCCTGGAGGGCGTGGCGCATCTGCACGGCTGGCAGTGGCTCTTCCTCGTCGAAGGCGCGCCGACCGTGTTGCTCGGCATCGTTTCGTACTTCTATCTGACTGACCGGCCCGAGGACGCGCAGTGGCTCGCACCCGCCGAGCGCCAGTGGCTGAGCGGCGAAATGCGGCGCGAACGCGAGGCGAAGGCGGCACAGAGCAAGTCGAGCGTGTGGGGCGCCGTGAAGGACCCGCGCGTGCTGCTGCTCGCGCTCGTCTATGCGGGCACGTCGACCGGGCTCTACGCCATCGGCATCTGGGCGCCGATGATCATTCACCGCTTCGGCTTCAGCTACTTCGAACTGGGCATCGTGAACGCGATCCCGAATCTGTTCGCGGTCGTGACGATGGTGCTCTGGGCGCGCAACTCGGACCGCACGAACGAGCGCCGCCTGCACGTTGCGATTGCGTGTTTCGCGGCCGGTATCGGCATGCTGCTGTCCGGGCACGCCACCAACGCCATCGTGCTGATTGTCGGGCTTTCGATCGCGAACTTCGGCATCAACGCGGCGAAGCCGCCGCTCTGGAGTATGCCCACGCAGTTTCTCTCGGGCTCCGCAGCCGCTGCGGGCATTGCGATCATCAACGCGATGGGCAGCCTCATCGGCGGCACGATCGGCCCGATGGTAATCGGCCGACTGCGCGACCTGAGCGGCGACTATTCGCTGGGGCTGTATTTCGTGAGCGCCACGCTGCTCGTTTCGGCTGTGCTCGCGTATGCGTTCGGGTTGCAAGCACGGCGTAAGTCAATGATTTAAAAAGATATAGCCGATCCGGATACTTCCAGTTGCGTCTCTCGTATCGTGCCGGTCCTAAGATCGATCTGCCGCCTGACCGATGTGGGTCACGAAAGAAGTTACCAGGGCGCCCATTCAATCTGGATAGATAGGATCACTAACATGGTTTTACGCAAGAGACCCGTCAACATCGGCCTGATCGGCGCTGGCCGCATCGGCTCCTTTCATGCTGAGACGGTCGCACGCCGCCTCGTCGACGCGAACCTGGTCGCCATTGCCGATCCGGCGCGTGGTGCGGCCGCGAGGCTGGCGGCCCACCTCGACGTCGATCACGCGTACACGGACGTGGCGCAACTGCTCGCGCAGCCGGAGCTGGACGCCGTCATCATCGCGACGCCCGCGCGCTTTCATACGAACCTCGTCGTGCAGGCCGCCGAAGCGGGTAAAGCGATCTTCTGCGAAAAGCCGATGGCGCTCACGCTGGAAGAAGCCGACCGCGCAATCGCCGCTGCGCGCGCGGCCGAAGTGCCGCTGCAAGTGGGCTTCAACCGTCGCTGGGACCAGGCGTTCGCGCAGGGCCACGCGGCAGTCGAGGCGGGCAAGATCGGCGCGCCGCAACTGTTGCGTTCGCTCACGCGCGATCCCGGCCCGTTCGGCGGCGATCCCGAGCGCATTCCGCTCTGGACCATTTTTTACGAAACGCTGATCCACGATTTCGACACGCTCTTGTGGCTCAACGCAGGCGCACGCGCCGTGGAAGTCTATGCGGCTGCCGACGCGCTCGTGCGCCCCGACGCAAAAGAGCAAGGTTTTCTGGACACGGCGGTCGTGACCATTCGATTCGACAACGGCTCGATTGCCGTGGCGGAGGCGAACTTCTCGGCGCTCTACGGCTACGACATTCGGGGCGAAGTCTTCGGCCCTGGCGGCATGGTGACGATGGGCGACGTGCGCCGCTCCAGCATGACGCTGTTCGACGCGAGCGGCGCATCAAACGACACGTGGCGCCGCGACACGGACCATTTCGTGGCGGGTTACACGGCGCAGCTTGCGTCGTTTGCGCGGGCCGTGCGCGAGCGCGAGCCGGTGGCAGGGCCGGGCGGCGAGGACGCGCGCCGTGCGCTCGCCATCGCACTGGCCTGCATCGAATCAGTCACGAAACGGGCCCCCGTAGCCGTGAAATGAGCGGGCGCGGCCCTCGCTGCCTGCAGCGAGGGCCAGAAGAAGCACTGTACGGTTCGGACATCGTAAAACGCGCCATACGCGATAATCGCCCTTTATCGATTCCCGCATCGCTCGTATGTCAACGCCTGAACCGGCTTCTTCGGGGCACTCCTGGTGGGGCGTGCTCGTATTGGCGCTTTCGGCCTTCATTTTCAACACGACCGAATTCGTGCCGGTCGCGCTGCTGAGCGCCATTGGCGAGAGCCTCGACATGAAGCCGACCGACGTCGGCCTCATGCTGACGATCTACGCGTGGACGGTGGCCGTGGCGTCGCTGCCCTTGATGCTGCTTACGCGCAACGTCGAACGCCGCAAGCTGCTGACGTGGATATTCGCGCTCTTCGTCGTCAGCCATATCGTGACTGGCGTCGCGTGGAACTTTACGGTGCTGATGGTGGGCCGGATCGGCATTGCCTTTGCGCACGCCATATTCTGGTCGATCTCCGTTTCGCTGGTGGTGCGGCTCGCGCCGCCCGGCAACAAGAGCCGGGCGCTCGCCATGCTCGGCATGGGCACGTCGATCGCCATGGTGGCGGGCATTCCGCTTGGGCGCGTGATAGGCGAGACGCTGGGCTGGCGGCAGACGTTCTTCGTCATTGCGGGCGCTGCGGCGGTTGCGCTGCTCATGTTGCGCGTGATGCTGCCCGTGTTGCCAAGCCAGCAAACGGGCTCGTTCAGCAGCGTACCCGTGCTGTTCAGAAAGCCGATGCTGGCCTCGCTCTATCTGCTGACGATACTTGTCGTGACCGCGCATTTCACGTCGTACACGTATATCGAGCCCTTCATTCACACCGTGGGCCACGAAAGCAGTCAACGCGTCACCTATATCCTGATCCTGTTCGGCAGTGCCGGCATTCCCGCGGCCATTTTCTTCAATCGCCTGTATCCGCGCGATCCGGCGAAGTTTCTGCAAGCGGCCGTGGTCGCCGTGTGCGTGTGCCTGCTCGTGCTGTTTCCCTCCGCGCTGAGCATCGTCACGCTGTCCGTTCACACGCTGGTATGGGGCGGCGCGATCGTCTCGTTCGGCCTTGCCATGCAGGCATGGGTGCTCAAGCTCGCACCCGAAGCCGCGGACCTCGCCGTATCGATCTATTCCGGCCTCTATAACGCGGGGATCGGCGCGGGGGCGCTGCTTGGCAATCATATTGCCAACGGCTTTGGCGTGTCGTGGGTCGGCAGCTTCGGCGGCGTGGTGGGCGGTCTCGGGGCAGGGGTGTGCTGGCTCGCGTTGCGCATGTATGCGCGGGCGCATCCTTCAGCGCACTGATTCGCCGTGCGCGGCGACGGCGCTGCGAAGCTGCGCGACGCCTGCGTCGATATCTGCATGCTCGTTGAAAAGCAGCGCTTCGAGGTGCGTGCTGAGCAATTCCACCAGCGCGTGATAAGCGGGAACGGCGGGCGACGGAAATGCCGCGACGCGACGCGCGCTCATGAGCTGGTCCATCACCCCGATCACGCGATTGCGTTGCAGCACGTACCGGTCCTCCGCCACCGAGTAGCGCGCATTGCCTGCCGCGCCCTGGAGCACGAAGTACTTCATCATCTCCGGAGAACCAAGCGTTTCAACCGCTTGCCAGGCGAGCCGCACCGCGTGGTCGTCGCAAGCTGCGGGTATCGCAAGCAATGCGCCGCCTAGCGGGGAGAGCGGCGTCATGTCCTTGTGAATGGTGGGATGTTCGAGCAAACCGATGCTCGCGCCGATCTCCAGCAGCTTGTGTCCGTCCAGCGTGCCATAGCGATTCGACCAGTGATAGCACATGGCCGCATTGCCGCTGCCGAAGATCTGCACGCTGCGCGCCCAATGGTTGGCGCGCAGATTTCCCGGCGAATAAGGGATGAGTGCGCGTAAGTACTCAACGACGCTTTTGCACGCCGCCGCGTCCAGCTCCAGCGCGTTGCCACTCATCAGAACGCCGCCTTGTGCGCCGAGAATCTGCAGAAACATCTCCGCGAGCGGGAGGCCTGGCGCGGCCGTCCACGTTATGCCGAAGCGGCCCCGGCTCGGCCGGTGCAGCAGGCTCGCGCAGCGAATCACGTCTTCGAAAGTCCGTGGCGGCTGCAGTCCTTCGGCATCGAAAAGATCCTTGCGGTACCAGAGGAAGTCCACGGTCGGCTGAATGGGTATGCCGTGCAGACGTCCGCCGCTCCATCCGGCCTGCCAGACTGCGTCGTAGAAGTCGGAACCCGATACGGTACTGCCCGCGGCGAGCGCCTGGAGGTCGAGCAACTGGCCGCGGCTGCTCATCTCGGCGAGCCATGGGAATGGAATGGCGACGACCACCGGCCCGCTCCCGCTCGACGGATCGGCAAGCGTGGCTTCGAGTACCGCGCGATACGCGTCCTGCGCATAGGTGGAGATCTGCACGCGCATGCCGAGGAAGCGCTCGATATCGGTGCGGTTCTGCTTGAGAATGTCGAAAACGGGATCGGCGTAGGCGAGCAGCGTGAGTTCGATATTCCCGTCGAAGCCCGACGCCGCCGGGCGCGGCCACGCGATCTCGGCGGGCGCGGCGAGGCCTGCTGTGTCGAAACGGTCGACGGCGCGCGGGTCCACGGCGTCCATCAGCAGCTTGATCGTTTGCCCGGTGATACTGTCCAGATGCGCCAGAAGCCGCTCGGAAGGCAGCACGTGCTCGCGGCTCTGCCCGGCCGAAATGGGCTTGAACTGGATGAGCCCTTGCGCCTTGAGCGCGAAGATGACGCGCCGCGCGGTGGTGCGCGGCATGCCCGAACTGTCGGCCAGTGACGTGATCGTCGTTTGACGCTTGCCCAGAAAGTTTTGCAGCACCGTACTGAGGATCGGCCAGCTTTCGTGCGCGGCGTCGCCGAACTCGCTGCGTAAGATGCCGGAAAGCTTGTCGATCACGGCGATCGCCGCGTAGCGGTCGCGAGCATGCATGGTTCGGCGCTCCTGCTCGTGGATGAACTGATGCCGAGTCTAGCAGAGGCGCTTCACAAGTCGCTGATTTATTGACGGATAGCCAATATGAACATTTTGGTGCGGCGATGGTGGTGCGAAACCGTTTTACTATTTTGCTGCCGGCCAACAGGCTGAATTTTCCGATTTAATAAGGAATGCATATGTTTACTCTCGCAGTGTGCGCCGAGATGGTCTTTCGTGATTTGCCAGTGATCGAGCGTGTTCGGCGTATCAGCGAGCTGGGCTTCGAGGTCGAGATCTGGGACTGGACCCGGCACGATATCGGCGCGCTGGCGCGCAGCGGCGCGAAGTTTTCGTCGATGACGGGTTATATCGAAGGCGACCTGATCACCGAAAGCGGCGCCGACGCGCTCCTGCGCACGGCGGAGCAATCGATCGAAGTCGCGAAGCGCCTTGCGTGTCCGCGCCTGAATCTGCACGGCACCGGGCTCGATGCCCAAGGCTTGCCCGTTACGCCGGTGCCGGTCGTGACCGGCGAAATGTGGCTAGCCGCGCAGAATACGCTTGCGCGTATTGCCGAACTGGGCGCGCGGCACGACGTGGTGTTCTGCCTCGAGAACCTCAACACCGAGGTCGATCATCCGGGCGTGCCGTTCGCGCGCGCCGCCGACACGCTGGCGCTCATCAAGGCCGTCGATAGCCCGCATCTGCGCCTGAATCTCGACCTGTATCACGCGCAGATCGGCGAGGGCAATCTGATCGAACTCGTGCGCCGGGCCGCGCCGTACATCGGCGAAATCCAGGTGGCCGATGTGCCGGGGCGCAAGGAGCCCGGCACCGGCGAGATCCACTATCCCGCGATCGCACGCGCGCTTGCCGCGCTCGGTTATCGCGGGACGATCGGGCTGGAAGCCTGGGCAAGCGGCGACGACGCACTCGCGCTCCGGCGCTTTCGCGAGGCGTTCACATTGGCGTAGCGCGAGGCGTGTCGTCTTCCACGGGAGGAAACGTCAGCACCACGGCAAATCCGCCCTCGGGGGGAAACGCAAAGTTCACGCGGCCACCGTGCGCTTTCATCACCGCTTGCACGATGGCGAGCCCAAGGCCCGAGCCCGTGGTGCGCTCCGCACCTTCCTGGCCGATGCGCTCGAACGGACGCAACGCGGCGTCCCAGTGTTCGCGCGCGATGCCGCCGCCGTTGTCGGTCACGGTCAGCGTGACGGCGTCCTGCGAAGCGCTCACGGTCACGACGATATCGTCGGCCTTGCCGTGCAGCAGCGCGTTGTGCAGCACGTTCGAGAGCGCTTCCTGCAGGCTCACTGGGTCGCCCGCGATCCACACTTGCGGCGCGCTGCTTTCGAACGCCACTTTCACGTCGCGCTCGTCGGCGAGCGGAATGGTGCGGCCCAGCACTTCTCTGGCGAGCTTCGCCAGGTCTACGCGCTGCAGCGGGACCATTTCCGTGCGATGGATCACCATCGCGTGATTGAGCAACTGGCCAGTGAGCCGGCCCACGTCCGAGCAGGTGGCGCGCAACGCTTCGAGGCGCGCCGCGTGGCGCGCGGGATCTGACTCGGTGCTGAGCAATTCGATCTGCGCGTCGAGCCGCGCGATTGGCGTACGCATCTGGTGCGCCGCGTCGGCAATGAAGCGCTGCATGGCCGTCATGCGTTCGGCGAGGCGGCCAATCAACCCGTTGATGGCGCCGATCAGCGCGTTGATCTCGCTTGGCGTGTCGTGCGCCACGGGCCGCAGGTCGGCCGGATCGCGCGCGGCGATGATCTGCTCGATCTGCGCGAGCGGGCGCAGACCGCGCCGGATCGCGAGACCGCTCGCACCAATGGCGAGCACGCTCATCAGCAGGATGAGCGTCCAGACCTTGAAGCTCATGTCGTTCGTGAGTTGCTGACGCGCGTGCGTGGTCTGCGCGACGGTGACGAGGGCCCAGCCGGGCGGCCGGGCGTCCGGCATGTAGCGCCCGATGGTCGCCGTGCGCACGCGCTCACCCTGATAACGCCCGTTCGCGAAGGTCGGACCCTGGCGCGCGCTCAGCGTGCTGGCGGGACCGGGAAGGTCGCCATAGCCCGCGACGACGAGGCCGCGCGCATCGACCACCTTGTAGTAGACGACGTCATAGCGCGAGAGCGTGGAGAGCGCGGCCACCGGCGGATTGAGCGCGAGCACGCCGCCCTGCACGTAGAGGTTTTCGGCGACCTGGATGGTTGCGCCCGCAAGTAGTTGATCGTAGGCGCGCTCGGAGGCGACGCCCGCGTAATAGCGCGCGATACCCGCGAGCGCCGCCGCGCCCGACGCCACGACGAGCGCGATGAACAGCAGCGTGCGGCCGAGCAGCGTTTTCGGGAACCAGTCAAAGCGCGGCAATTTGATATCCCATGCCGCGCGCCGTGCGGATTTCCACCGAGCTGCCCTGCAGCTTCTTGCGCAAGCGCGTGACGTATTGCTCGACCGCGTTGGCGGTCGGCTCGTTGCCGTAGCTGAACAACTGGTTCAGCAGTTCCTCCTTCGGGAAGATGCGTTGCGGACGGCTCGCAAGGATTTCGAGCAGCGCGAATTCCTGACGCGAGAGCGAAAGCGGTTTGCCGTCGAGTTCGGCGAGCCGGCTGCTGCGGTCGATTGCAAGACCACCGATCCTGACTACATCGTTCGCGTGTCCGCTATTGCGACGCAGGAGCGCCTGCACGCGCGCTTCGAGTTCGCGATAGTCGAACGGCTTGACGAGGTAGTCGTCGGCGCCGAGGCCGAGGCCGCTTACGCGGTCGTCGATGGCCGAGCGCGCGGTGAGCAGGAGCACTGGCGTGGTCGAGCCCGCCGCACGCAGGTTGCGCAGGATCGCGAAGCCGTCCATGGCGGGAAGCATCACGTCGAGCACGACCAGGTCGAAGCGTTCGACGCCAAGCAGGCTGTTCGCCGTGGCGCCGTTCGCTTCGAGGTCCACCGCGTGACCGAGGCGCGCGAGGCGGCTGCGGACCGCCGCGCCGATTTCCGCGTCGTCCTCTACCACCAGAATGCGCATGATGCGGTTCCTGCCGAAATCTTCATGGGTGCGATTGCGGGTTTTCCCCGAGGTCTACTATCAATGTTTCTCAGCATTTTCTCAGACTCGCCCGGTAATCTCGCGAACCATGGAAGATGCAGCGACGTGATTACGACACGAACCACCGGAGACGGCAAGATGCGCTTGAGGTCGCCACAGCGGCCTTCACGGCGACGAAGAGCGCTCTTCGCGGCCGGGCTTGGCGCGGCCGCGTTTGCCGCGGGGCTCGCGCCTGCCTGGGTCCGGGCCACGCCGCGCACGGTGCGCATTTCGAAGGGCTATGGCCTGCTGTATCTGCCGCTGCTCGTGATGGAAAAGGCGCGGCTCTTCGAGCGCCATGCGGCCCGCCAGGGGCTGGCGGACGTGAGTGTGGAGTGGGTGAGGCTCGACGGCGGCAATTCTGTCGACGACGCCATGATGGCCGGCACGCTCGACTTCGCCGCTGTGGGCGCGCCTGGCTTCATCGAGTTGTGGGCGCGGGCGCGCGGCATACCGAACGTCGAGGTGATCGGCATCAGCGGTCTTTCGGCCACGGCGCTCTCGCTCAACACGAACCGTGCGCAGATCGCAACGCTGGGCGACTTCACGAGCGCCGACCGCATTGCGGTGCCGGGCATTCGCACCTCGCTTTCTGCCGTGGTGCTGCAAATGGTGGCGAGCAAGCTGCTCGGGCCGCAGCACTTCGCGAAGCTCGATTCGATCACCGTTGGCCTGCCGCATCCGCAGGCCATGCAGTCGCTGATCCGGCGCGAGGGCGGCATCACGGCGCATTTCGCGTCGCCGCCATTCTCGACGCTCGAGTTGCAGCAGCCGGGCATCCACCGCGTGGTCAATTCGGTCGACGTGCTCGGGCCGCTCACGCTCGACGTGGTGTTCGCGCCCAAGCGCCTCGTCGACACCGAACCGGCGCTCGCAAGAGCGTTCCTTCACGCGCTCGACGAGGCCAACCGAATGATCGCGCAGGACAAAGCGGCCGCGGCGCAGATCTATGTCGATTCGTCGGGCTTTGGCGCTTCGCGCGAGCACGTGGTGCAGACACTCGCTGCGCCGGAGTCGCGTTTTTCGGTCTGGCCCGAGCAGTTGATGGAGTACGTGGACTTTCTGTACATGGTGGGCACGATCAAGGCGAAGCCGCGCACATGGAACGACATGTTCGTGGCGATGCTCGGGGACTTCAGCCCATCTCAGGCAACACACAAATAAACGTAGGAGAACATAGTGAATACAGACTCAACCGTCGATCAACAGCCCGCCGAAGAGCGGGCCGTCATGTCGAAGATCGCGCGCCGCCTCATGCCGATCCTCGTCGTGATGTTTCTGATCTCCTTCATCGACCGGCAGAACGTCGGCTTCGCCAAGCTGCAGATGGTGCACAGCCTCAACATGACCGAAACGGCGTTCGGCCTGGCTTCCTCGCTGTTCTTCATCGGTTATCTGCTGTTCGAAGTGCCCAGCACGCTCGCGCTGCACCGCTTCGGCGCGCGCGTGTGGCTCGCGCGCATCATGCTCACCTGGGGCTTGATTACGGTGCTGATGGGTTTCACCACGTCGATGCAGGTGTTCTGCGGCCTGCGCCTCGCGCTGGGCGTGGCCGAAGCCGGCTTCTATCCGGGCGTGATCTACTACCTCACGCTGTGGTTTCCGCAAAGCTATCGCGCACGCGTGCTGGGCATCTTCACGCTGGGCAGCGCGCTCGCGAACATGCTGGGCTCGCTCGTGGGCGGCTGGCTGCTGAGCCTCAACGGCGTATGGGGTCTTGCGGGCTGGCAGTGGGTGTTCATCGCCACGGGTCTCCCGGCCGTGCTGGTCGGCATCGCTGTGTTCAGGCTGCTGCCGGCGTCGTACCAGGAAGCGCGCTTCCTGAACGAGCGCGAAAAACAGATCGTGGCGGCCGCGCACGAGCGCGAGAAGCCGGAGCACGCCGAACACGCGCAACCCTGGAAGGCGCTGCTCGATCCGCGCGTGATGCTGTTCGCGGCGACTTATATGTTGATGTCGACGTCGCTGTATGGCGTGACGTACTGGCTGCCCACGCTCGTGAAGTCGTTTGGCGTGTCGAGCAGCGTGAACGGGCTGTTGAGCATGCTGCCGTGGGCGCTGGCGGTCTTGCTGCTGCTGTGGCTGCCGTCGAAGCTGCGCCGCGCGAAAAGCATTCTGCGCGCGATGGCGATCGTCGCGGCGCTCGGCACGCTGAGCTTCCTGCTGAGTCTCCTGCTGCCCTCCACGCCGCTGCGCTTCATCGCGCTCGTGTTCGGCGGCGCGTGCATTCCGCTGCTGTACCCGTGCTTCTGGTCGATGCCGCCGCGCTACTTCACCGGCGCGCGGGCGGCGGCGAGCGTCGCCGCGATCAACTCGATCGGCAATCTCGGAGGCTTCTTCGGCCAGAACCTCATGCCGCTCGCGGGCAAGCTCACGGGCACCGCTTTTGGCCCGATGATCGTGCCGATCGTGTGTCTCGCGGTGCTCGGTCTCGGCGTCGTGGTGGCGTGGGGACGTTCCGGGCGCGCCATGGAGGGCGTACCGGCTTGAACCCGGTTGCGCCGCGGCGGGGGCGCGATTGAGCGCGACTCGCCGCGCGCATAGGGCCAGAAAGGTTGCGCGATTGTTCTCCTGGCGGTAACAGTGAGTTCATTCTATTGGCATAGACTTTCGATAGGGCAGCCCTAAAATTCACTCTCGCGTGAGCGTATTGCGACGCTCGATCATGAGAGGAATTGATGCAGCAAATTTTCAAAGGGACCGCAAAGCTTGCAGGCGTGGCAAGCCGGTCCTGGCCCAAAGTCGCCGTATCGCTTGCGGCCGCCTGTGCGGTGCTCGCAGGTTGTGCGTCGGCTGGCAACGTCACCACTGCCGACAAACAGGGCACGTACGTCGTTTCGGCGACCGCAGCGGGCGGACGCCTCGCGTGGGCGCGCGCCCACAAACGCGCGGTGAGCGAAGCCACCGACTACTGCGAAAGCCGCGGCATGCAAACGAGTCTCGGCATGGAGCACACCGAGGGTATCGAGGCGCTGCAGCAGCAGGCCTCCGTCATTCAGTTCGAGTGCCACCCCAAAACCTGAGGCGCTCGCCTCAGCGAATCACGAACGTTTCCCTGCGGGTCCCGTGCCACTTCGTGACTTCGGGGTGCGCCGTCAATCTTGACGACTTCAGAATCGGGTTCGTGACGCGATACAGGCGGTCCGGGTCGGCGGCGGGGAGCAGGGCTTTGTCAGAGGTGTCACCGGAGACGTGGTGAGTTCCGCATCGCCCAAACCCGCCAAATCGCGCAGCTAACGCGTGAGTTGCGATCTTGATGCCGACCTCTATGGGAACGGTACCCATCCAACTTTGGGCAGAGCGCGTGTGATCTAAAGCGTCCGACCCGGCTCGGCAGAAATGTTGAAGTGTGTGGCTCTCACTCGCGATCGCCAGGAAGAGGGTGTTTCTCCTACGATCCGCTTGAACGCTCGAGTGAAATGCGCCTGATCGGAAAATCCATATTTCAGAGCGATTTCTGACGTTGTCGTTGGGAGATTGAGCAGTTCATTTTGAGCTGCAGAAATGCGCTGCCTCAGCCGCCATTGGTGTGGTGTCTGTCCGACACGCTTTCGGAAAGCGCTAAAGAAATGAGCTTTGGACATGCACACGCGCGCCGCAACTTCTGCGATCCCGAGTTCGCCAGCGAGATCGGCGGCGAGGATGTGCAATGCAAGCGGAACCCAGGTATTCTGCGCGGATAGCCGATCTGGTGTGCGGGGCACGCGTTTGGTGGATGTGTTCGGTGTTTTCACGGCGTGATCATTTCTTGTGCTGTTTGTCGTACCACGGCGCGACAAACTCTAACCGAACGATTGGCAAATCCACATAGCTTCTGAGTCAAATGACACTTGACTAGAAGTCAAGAAAACAACTGAGTCAACGCCGCCACCCAGATGTCGAACCACGCCAATCCGTTCGGCCGGTGCGAGAGATGTCCTGACGATCCGCGTAGCTGCGCAGCGGTCGGGCTAGCCAACAGGAGTGCGCGGATTATCGGATCATCTCAATAGCTGCACGGCGAGTCGAAATCTGGGGAAAACTTCAGTGCGATGGCCGATCCGAAAGCCCTCGAAATTCACTTCGTAGGCGCCAATGGGGCCTGCATTCATCAAAAGAGGGGGAGCGGGGCAGAGAAGACGGTTTTGCGCGCGGTGAGCGCCTCGCTCGTTGGGGCGTTGCTGTCTGTGGGCGCTCGACTTTGGGTGAGTGGTGAGCATGCCGTATCACTCTACCGACGGCGAAACGTCGGCGCCGTGGCGGATTTGGTTCGCAGTTCAGTGGTTCGAGGGTCAATAGGGCGAAACTGCTCACGTAATAAGGGAATCCCCGAGCCACTTTTAGGACGCTTACCTAATTCATGCGCATTTGGTCAGCGAATACAGTCATAACTGCCAGCGTGCCGGATTGCAGTTGCGGCCACGCGGGAAGTCTGAGCCTCTCCCCTCGCGGACGCTCGACGGACGCAGCGAACGTATCCTCGCGCACGTGCGCCTCGCCCGATATCCAAACTCGATGAATGAACAACTGGAGTAGTCAACCATAGGAGGTGGACCATTATGAAGACGTTAGTCCACACAGTTTGCGCGGTCGCCGTCATCGCTGTACCCATTGCGTCGTTGGCACAGTCGGAGGGGGCGCTCACACACGCGCAAGTGCAGGCAGAGATCGCTCAGCTGCAGCAAGCAGGCTTCAATCCTGCCAATGCGAATACTGTTGATTTTCCTGCCAATATGCAGGCCGCCGACCCCAGGGCCGCCGACCAGAGCAGCGGCTACGGTCCTGCGACCAACGGTTCGTCGCAGATGGGCCGGCCGGCCGGCACGAGCGGGATGAGGCCGGTGTTCTTTGGCGGGTCGTAAGCGCTTTCGGCTGACCAAGTCGGGCGATGGCGAGCATGCCGTTTCTGCAAGGGACGGGTTGCAGGTAAGGTTGCCGCCATCGATCTGAACGGCGCATTCTGGCCGGCTACGGCACGATGTGCTTGATCGTCCCATGCGCGCGCGTGGGTAACAAACGAGAGACGGCGTTTGGACCCGCGTGCGCTCGATGCAACACGCTTCGCCAATGCCGTCATCGGGCAGGCGATGTTACCCACGAGAACAATCGCCGTGAGTACCGCGCGCTGATCGGCAACAGCATCGCCGCGACGCCGAAATTCCAGATCAGGATCATGACCGTCGCGTCGAGCGGATGAAACATCGAGAGCGCTACGGCCGTGAGCGCGGCAACGGCCAGGCTGCCTGTCATCACCACAGGAGCGGGCGCAAGGCGCGCCACATGGCGCAGCATGATCAGCAGGACGAGCGAGAGCGGAATGCCTGTGAGGCCGAGCGTCGCAAAACAACGTGCGGTTTCCCCCAATGACACGCCGTTCGGGCCGATCTCCACCCAGTTCGTCAAGCATCCGTAGCCGATCGTCGATACCCATGCCAGCAGTGCGGGGAGTGGCAACAGCAGCCAGCGCAGCGACCTTCCCGGCACGCTGGCAATGAACGACGCGACGGCGGCGAGAATGCCCGTCAACGCGGCGGCTGCCGCACCCATCACGAACACCGGCTGCTGGAGCTTCGCCGCGAGGTCGGGCCGCACTCCGTGCGCCACGCCGACCAGAATGAGCACGAGTCCGGCGAACAGCAGCCAGCCGGCCGCCCGCAAGGCGGGCGAGCGCAGCGGGCGCACCGGCTTCGCGTCGGCAACCAGCGATTCGATCAGGTCGGAGGTCGAACTCATTTGCCTTCTCCCTGCGAGAGGAGCTTGCGCAAGCCTTTCAGCCCGCGGTGCACCGCGACCTTCAACGCGGCAATAGTCATTCCACTCGCCACGGCCGCCTCTTTCAATGACATTTGCTCGAGTTTGAGCATACGTATCGCGTCGCGCTGCCCGGGAGGCAAACGCTCGATCGTCTCACGCAGCACGCGCGCATCCGTGGCCTCTTCCATCAGATTCGCTGTGGGGTCGGGCAAGGTTTCATGCTCGTCGTCCAGCGGCACTTCGCGTGCGTCAAGACGCCCGTCGCGACGCAGCGTATCGACGATGCGTCGCATGGCGATGGTCAGCAGCCAGGGGCCAAACGGCCGCCCGGCGTCGTAGGTATGACGCACGAGGTGCACGGTGGCGAGAACGTCCTGCACGACGTCTTCAACGGCGTCGGGGTGGACCCCGTGACGGCTTGCGAGGCTGCGCAGATACGGCGTCATGCTCAGCAGCAGGCGGCGGTAGGCGTCGCGATCGCCTTGCTGCGCGCGCGCCATCAAAACAGACCAGTCGGGCGTGCCATCGGGCCGCGTTGCGTCATCCAGCGTGGCGCTGTGCGGTTTCCCAATAGCCGGAGCGGACCGGTCAGCCTGCATGCGCGCGGCACTGCGGTGTCGGAAGTCGGACATCGTTGCAATCAGTGGATGAAGCAAACTGCGCAAAAAAATAATTGGCGTGCGACGTAACCTTTGCCCGCGCCGGACCGAATCTGGATGTGTGGTCGCATCTTCGCGATCCTAACCCTCGGAGAAGATACTATGAGCAAGTCTGCTTTGACCATATCGTCGCTGTCCGCCGCGGTCGGCATGGCGCTCGCAATGCAGGCGCTGCCCGCGCAGTCGCAGGGTATGGGCAACCCGCCGCAGGCCGTGAAGGACAACATGGCCAGAATGGCGCAGAACCACCTCGAAAAGTGCTACGGCATCAACGCCGTCGCGAAGAACGACTGTGCCGAAGGGGCCCACTCGTGCGCCGGCCAGGCCACGCAGGCGCGCGACCCGAAGTCATTCGTGCTGTTGCCGGCGGGCGATTGCAGCAAGATCGCGGGCGGCCAGACGAAGGCAAGCTGAGGGGCGCTGCGCCCATGAGCTCAACCGTCGCCCGCGACCGCGCGCCGGTCGGCCCGATTCCTTCGAGTGCCGGCGTGGGACTGCGCTTTCGCCATCATCGGGCCGTGTTCGATGAGCGTCCCGCCGTGGCCTGGTTCGAGGTGCACACTGAAAACTACATGGGCGGCGGTCCTGCTACGCGCTATCTGGACGCCATACGCCACGACTATGCGGTATCGCTGCACGGCGTGGGCCTCTCGCTCGGCAGTGCCGATGGACTCGACGCCGCGCATCTCGCACGCGTGAGCGAGGTCGTCGCGCGTGTGCAGCCCGGCCTCGTCTCCGAGCATCTTGCGTGGAGCGTGGCGGGGGGCACGTATCTCGCCGATCTGTTGCCATTGCCGATGACCGAAGAGGCGCTCGATGTCGTATGCCGGAACGTCGATCGGATGCAAACGGCCCTCGGCCGGCGCATTCTCGTGGAGAACCCGTCCACCTATCTTCGCTTCGCGCATTCGACGATACCGGAGTGGGAGTTTCTCGCGCATCTCGCGCAACGCACAGGATGCGGACTCCTGTGCGACGTGAACAACATCTATGTGAGCGCCTGCAACCACGGCTGGAATCCCCACACGTATCTCGGCGCGCTGCCGCCGGCGGCCATCGGCGAAATCCATCTTGCCGGCCATAGCGTCAAGCAACTGGAGGGCGGCCACGTATTGCGGATCGACGATCACGGCTCGCGTGTCGCGCCGCAAGTGTGGGCGCTCTACGCAGCCGCGCTGCAACGCTTCGGACCGCTGCCGACGCTGATCGAATGGGACACTGACGTGCCGCCGCTCGACGTTCTCATCGAGGAAGCCGCTACGGCGGAATCGGCACTGGAGATGGCTCGACATGAACATGCACACGCTATCGCTGGCTGAGCTTCAAGAGGCCATGCGCCGCAGCCTGCTCGAAGGTGCCAACGATGGTGCCCATGGAAGCGCCGCGATCGCCGTGCTGGCCGATGGTCTCGATCCGCAAACACGCCTGAACGTTTACCGGAACACGGCGGTGGGCGTGCTGATCAATGCGCTGCGGCTTGCCTTTCCCGCTGTGCAGCGTCTGGTTGGTGCGGACTTCTTCGAGGGTACGGTGCGCCTGTTCGTGCGTGCCGCGCCGCCGCGCAGCGCATGGCTCGACGAATATGGCGCAGAATTCCCCGCCTTCCTCGCGCAGATGCCACAGCTTTCATCGGTGCCGTATGTGATCGACGTCGCTCAGCTCGAATGGGTGGTGAATGGCGTGCTGCACGCGCCCGATGTCGCGCCTCTCGATCCGGCGAGTCTTGCAGGGCTCGACGAGAACGCGCTCGGCTTGTTGCGCGTGTCGCCTCATCCGGCCACGCGGCTGCTGCGCTGCGACGCTCCGGCTGACGCTATCTGGCGTGCGGTACTCCATCAGGACGACGCGGCGCTGCGCGCAATCGAGCCCGAGGACGGCCCCGTGCATCTGCTCGTGCAACGCGTCGCTGAGGGTGTCGATACGCTGCGCTTGAGCGCCGGAGAGTGGCGCATCAGCAAGGCGCTTTTTGCAGGTGAGGCGCTTGGCGCCGCGCTCGCATGCGCGTCGGAAGCAGATGGTTTTGCACTTATCGGCGCATACCTGGCGCGCGGATGCTTCGCCCGGACGCCGCAGGCTGCCAGCTGCACCCGGATCGACCACGGATCATCAACATGACTCGCCTCTCCAACTCGGCACGCGGCCGCAACGTAATTCAGTGTGCAATTCAGCTGCTGGAACGCCTGCCTTACTCGCTGATGGCCATTGCACTGCGCCTCGCGGTTGCAACGATTTTCTGGAACTCGGCCATGACCAAGCTGGCGAACTGGGATGCCGCGCTCGAATTGTTTCGCGACGAATACAGGCTACCCATATTGCCGCCGGATGTGGCAGCACACATTACGGTGTCGATAGAACTGAGCATGCCGGTGTTGCTGGTGCTCGGACTGGGCGTCAGGCCTGCCGCGTTGGTCCTGCTCGGGATGACCTCCGTGATCGAGATATTTGTGTATCCGCAGGCGTGGCCGACGCATATTCAGTGGGCTGCCATGCTGCTCGTCCTGTTGTGCCGGGGCGCCGGAGTGTTGTCGCTCGACCATCTGATACGTCGGCGATGGTGGAGGTCTGCCGCATCGGAACAGCGCATTTGATGGGTTTCCTTTGCACGAGGCGAGAATATTCCATCCGTGCGGACAACCTGCTTATCCGGAATAAACCCCGTGTTCTCCTCGTTCTTTGACCGTTACGTCTTTGGATTGAGCAAGGACTTCATCCGGGCAAATGCTCAGGAAGCTGTCTGGAGCCTCGCAAGATGAAAGGCGTGTCGCGAAGGATCAGAAGCGGCTTCGTGCTGGTGGGCAATGTGCCGACCACGGACGGTAAGACCGTCGTCGCGCCGGGCTCGCTGCTTGTCATCAATCCGCAAGGTGGCCTTGTCAAGGAACTGAAAGATCCCAACCTGCTTGAATGTGGCGTAACGTGGAGGCGAAAATCCGGGTTCTGCGATGACTGCTGCGAGGTCACCACTTTCAATCCTGCTCCCGCCGGCGGGCGTGGACCGCAGCGCATGGCTACTGCTCGCCGCACGGAGCCTGCGCGGGATCTGCGATGGTTTCGTCGCCGTGCTGTTGCCGGCGTATCTTCTGTCGCTTGGCTTCGGGAAGCTCACGGTTGGCCTGATCGGCACCGCCACACTGCTGGGTTCGGCCGTTGCTACGATTGTTGTGGGGCTGCTGGGTAGCCATTACCCGCAGCGTGCGCTACTGCTCTTCGCTGCCGCCCTGATGGCGGCAACCGGCCTTGCGTTTGGATTCCTGTCGTCACTGTGGCCGCTGCTCGTGGTGGCGTTTGTCGGCACGCTCAATCCGGGTTCGGGCGACGTCAGCCTGTTTCTGCCGCTTGAGCACGCGCGCCTCGCCGAATCTGCCTCGGGCGACGCACGTACCGCGCTTTTTGCACGCTACAGCCTTGTGGGAGGGGTGTCGGCTGCCCTGGGCGCGCTGTTCGCCGGATTCCCTGACTGGATGTCCGCGCATGCCGGCGTTTCCGCGCGCTTTGCCATGCGCGGGATGTTTATCATCTACGCGATTACCGGGCTCGTGGTCTTCCTGCTGTACCTTCGATTGCCGAAGCGTTTGGCGCACACCGCATCGGTTCGTGCGTCGCTCGGCCCGTCGCGCGGGATCGTTATTCGCCTGGCGCTTCTGTTCAGTGTCGACGCGTTTGCCGGCGGCCTGCTCGTGAACTCGCTGCTCGCGCTATGGCTTATCCAGCGCTTCGGCTTTACTCTCGCGTCTGCAGGACAGTTCTTTTTCTGGTCTGGGTTGCTGAGCGCAGGTTCGCAATTGGCGGCTGCACCGATCGCACGCAGGATCGGCTTGCTCAACACCATGGTGTTCACTCACATCCCTTCGAGCGTATGCCTGATTGCTGCCGCCTTCACGCCTACGCTACCGCTGACTTTAGTGTTGTTGCTTGTGCGCAGTGCGCTGTCGCAGCTCGATGTGCCGACGCGGAGCGCCTACGTAATGTCGGTGGTCACACCGCCCGAGCGGCCGGCCGCTGCGAGTTTTACGGCGGTGCCGCGTAGCCTGGCGGCGGCGGTGGCGCCGGCGATCGCAGGCGCGCTGCTGGGCGCCGGATGGCTCGCCGCGCCATTGGTCGCATGCGGAACGCTCAAGATCGCCTACGATCTCACGGTGCTCGCCGCTTTTCGTCATATCAGGCCGGACGGAGGATCGTCGTGAAATGCGGACGTGGACGCGTGCGCCATTCCTTCGTTGCGCCACTCGTCGGCATGCTTTTCGTGATCGCGGCTGCGGCCGGGAGCGGTGCTGGTTGTATCGCGCGTGGAGCGGATGACGCAATAACCGGCAACCTCCCGTTGAAGCACGTCGAGGATGTGCCGCTGCCAGGACGCGCGTCACGCTTCGACTATGAAAGCTATGACGCCGGCCGGCATCTGCTGTTCATCGCACATCTCGGGGACAGTGAAGTTGTGGTGTTCGATACGCTCGCGTCCCGCGTTGTCGCGCGCATAACCGGCATCTCCTCCGTGCATGGCGTACTGGTAGTGCCTGACCTGTCCCGCGTGTACGCATCGGCAACCGGCACGAACGAGATTGTCGCGATTGACGAGCGCACGTTGCAGATCATTGCCCGCGCGCCAGGCGGTATCTATCCGGACGGCATGGCGAACGCGCCCGACGCGCGCAGGCTCTACGTTTCGGATGAGACGGGAGAGACGGAGACAGTGATCGATGTCGCGGGCAACCGCCGTATTGCGACGATTCCGCTCGACGGGGAAGTTGGAAATTCGCAATACGATCCGGTTTCGCGACACATCTTCGTCAACGTGCAGACGCGACGGCAGCTAGTGGAGATCGATCCGGTTACCAATGCGATTGTTTCCCGTGCTGACCTGCCTGACGCGAAGGGGAATCACGGACTGCTGATTATCCCGGATTCACGTCTCGCACTGATCGGTTGTGATGGCAACGACCGCCTGCTGGTGCTCGACATGCACACGATGAACGTTGTCTCGGCATTCGATACCGGCGGCGAGCCGGATGTACTGGCGTTCGATCCCGCATTGCACACGGTCTTCGTGGCTGGCGAGGCAGGCGTCGTGTCGATGTTCAGCGTCGACGCGTCCCGCGTGTCGAAGATTGGCGACGGGCACGTGGGACCGAATGCACACGTTGTCGGTGTCGATGTGGAGACGCACCGGTCGTACTTTCCGCTGAAGGACGTCGGCGGGCATCCTGTACTGCGGATCATGGCACCGCGCTAGGGGCGCGCCTGGTGCTGAAGGTCGTCTTCAAGACGGTTCACATTGCGCTCAATTACGGCCTGCTCGTGCTTGTCACCGTACACGTTGCGGCGGCCGTCAAGCATCAGCGGTTCGACCGTGACCGACTTCTTTCGCGCATGCTGCCTTTCCTTAAATGACACGATTGCTACCGCGATGAAGCCGACAATCTAACGAAACGTGCTGAGCGCATTCGCCGCGGCCTCGATGCCCGAAAGGGCTCGACGATGACGTATATCCATTCGTGAAACGGGAAACGCAGCATTCACGGATCGGCACGCTCCCTGACGAATTCGGCACGGATCTTCATATGCACGTCGTCTCCGACAGCGGAGGACCATTTCGTCAGCCCGAACGCTGATCGGCTGAAATGGCCGTCGGCGGAGAAGGCCAGCGTCTGGAGAGCGCCCGGCGGATCGTGCGGGTCCGCGTCGAACCTGACATCGAGCGTGACGGGGCGCGTCGTCGAGCAGATCGTTAGATCGCCCGTCAACAGGCCATTGAACGGACCGATCCGCACAAGGCGGGTGCTGACAAAGCGAATGGCCGGGTAGTGCTCCACGTCCAGCATGCCGCCGCCCTCGACGATTCCGGTGACAAACGGTGCGTTCGCTTCGAGGCTTGTCGCGTCGATTGTCACCATGACGCGGCCCGAAGCCACGCCCTGGAATCCATCGAGTTCGGCACCGAAACGGCTGAAGCGCATCGTGAGATTCGAGTGCCAGACGTTCGTGACGTCGAATGTCACACCCGAACGGCCTGGATCGAGTCGATATCGTGCCAGCTGTGCAGACGTGTCGATCGGATCGGCGCTGACCCCGGCAACTGCGCAGGCAGTGCAGGCAAACATCGCGATTGCGGTTGCGTGGGGTTTGAGACGACCCATGATTACGCCTCGTCGACGGATGGGGTTGCGATCCAGCACGCTTTACCTCCACTTTTCGGGGTGTCCGCCAAGCTCGCTGCAGACGTCGACAGCGATTGTGTGCAGTTGTCCCTCAGGTACCTGCCCGGAGAGCGCGTAACTCATGTGGTCGCTTGCCCAACTGTACGTGCGGCGACCGCCTTCGCGCAGGATCCGGATCGGAATTTCGCGTTGCGAGGTCGGACTCATGTAGAGCGCAATTCGCGCGCCGGCCCCGTTCTCGTACATGAATTGTGCGGCAGGCCCAGCTATGCCCGGCAACAGCCGCCCACCCAGCAGCGCGAATCCGTACTCCTGTAGCGACGGCGCTGCGAGCGAACGATCCAGGCGCTTCGATAGCCAGGCGATGAGCGCCCCCTCATGCGCGGCAGTCACCTCGACTGGATGACGTCGCTCGGGCGCGTAGACCACGTATGCATCGTCGGCCTGCTCGGCGAATGCCGTCTGTGCCGAAAGCGGCGCAACAGGCGACAGCAGCACGCTTGCGAGCCCCGCAATGATAGCGCCCGCCGCGAGCGGGCTGACGGTGAGCGCGATGCGATGCCACCAGGGTGCGCGCGGACGCAGCAGTACCACGTACGACCACGTCGTTTCTGCGGCGGAATCAGCGATGAGCACGCGCAACGCGGCCCGCTGCGTGCGATAGCTGGCGACGACGCTTGCAGCGCGCCGGTTGACGGCCAATCGCGCGCCTAGGGCCTCGTGTTCTGCTACCGTCAACTCGCCGTCAACGAATGCCGATAGCGTACGCAGCTCCGGTTCGCTGAGGGCTGACACCGCCCCGGGATCGAGATCGTCGCTCATCGCGCTCACTCTATGCTGCCGACGACGCGGGCCGGTGGAGCTGCCCGCTGCGTGCAGCAGACGCATGTGCTCAGTCGCCCGTAAAAAATATGACGCCGCCGTACTGACAGCTCGGCCGCAGTTCGACTATCCAACGTGCCCAATCACGCGGAAAGCGTCTGTCCAGACAGCATCACGGCCTCGTGACGTACGGAGGACACCAGGAAAACGTTACGCATGGGCCCTTTATTCCGCTGCACGCGAAAGCAGGATTTGCTGAGGTCACTTCGACGTTCGTGCCAGGCGGCGGCAGCGCCCCGGTGTCATTTGCCTCAAAGACGTTTGACTGGCGTCTTTGAAAGTCGGCTAGTCTTGTTGGTAATTTGTAAGAAAAAAATCGTCGGCAGCAGTGGAATAGGGACGTACGTATGTGGTTTACCCACGAACAACTTCCACGAAGCCTGCAAATGAGCCGAACGGTAATTCAGCCTCTCTGGGTTCGCACGACACACTGGATCAATGCCGTGGCGGTCGTGCTGATGGTGACAAGCGGCTGGCAGATTTACGATGCTTCGCCAATCTTTGCGGGCCTCAAATTTCCCGCGAGCATAACCTTGGGCGGTTGGCTGGGCGGCGCATTGCAGTGGCACTTCGCGATCATGTGGCTGCTGGTCGCGAATTATCTTGTCTACGTCGCCCTCAACATCCTCTCAAAGCGCCTGTGGAGAAAGCTTCTCCCGATTCGTTTCGGTGCGCTATGTCGGGATCTCGTCGCCGCGCTGCGCGGCAGGCTCGCGCACGAGGATCTGGCGCGCTACAACACCATTCAAAAGCTGGCCTATGTCGTGGTGATCGTCGACATCGCAGTCGTGATTCTTTCGGGCCTGGCGGTCTGGAAATCGGTTCAGTTTCCCCTGTTGCGAGCGCTCATGGGTGGATACGACAACGCACGGGTCGTCCACTTCTTCGCCATGAGCGTTCTCGTTGCGTTCTTCGTCGTGCACGTCGTCATGGTCGCGCTCGTGCCGCGCTCGCTGCTCCTGATGATTCGCGGACGGTAATCGAACATGCGCACTGGCAAAAAACAACGCAATGCATTTCTCGTGTCGAACGCGGATTCGATCATCAAGGACGCACGCGGCGAGTTGAAGAGTCCCGCGCGCAGATTGCTCGGCAGACAGATACTCACGCTCGGCGGCATTGCCATGCTCTCGGGCTGCGATCTCTCGAACGACAAATCCGTGAATAGCATGCTGCGCAAGATGTCGTTTTTCAACGACCGCGTACAGGCGCTGCTGTTCGATCCGAACAAGATGGCGCCGACGTATCCGGAATCGATGATCACGCGGCCGTTCCCGTTCAACGCGTTCTATGACATCGACGACGTGCCGGAAGTCGATTCCGCGACTTATCGGCTGCAGGTGGGAGGACTCGCGAACGGCAAACGCATATGGACGCTCGACGAACTACGAGCGCTGCCACAGGAAAGTCAAATCACGCGCCATATCTGCATCGAGGGCTGGAGCGCCATTGGACATTGGGGCGGTGTGCGTTTCGCCGATTTTCTCCGCCGCGCGGGCGCCGACACGACAGCGAAGTACGTCGCGCTCCATTGCGCCGATAACTACTGGACCAGCATCGATATGCCGACGGCCTTGCACGCGCAGACGTTGCTTACGCTGACCTACGACGGGGACGTGCTGCCGCCGAAATACGGCTTCCCGATGAAATTGCGCATGCCGACCAAACTCGGCTACAAGAATCCGAAGCATATCGTCGCAATCACGGTGACGAACGAGTATCCCGGTGGTTATTGGGAGAACCAGGGCTACAACTGGTTCGGCGGTTCCTGAAGTGCAATCGACCTTTTCCTCAACGCATATCTGCTAATCGGAGCATTCATGTCTATTCGACCAAGAGTTGGCGCGGCCCTTGCCGCAATGGCGTTTGCCGGCAGCGCGCTCGCGCAAACGCCTGACGCGAAGCCCGCGCGTATTCGCGGCAATATCGTTTCTCTCGACGGCGATGTTCTCAAGGTTCATCGACGCAGCGGCGACACAGTCTCGATCGACCTCGCGGCCAACGTTCCCGTTTCGTCCGTCAAGGCGATGCAGCTATCCGACATTAAACCGGGTTCATTCGTCGGCACGGCCGCGACGACGGGCACGGACGGCAAACTGACGGCGACCGAAGTCGTCGTTTTTCCTGAAGCCGCACGCGGAACGGGGGAGGGCCACTACGCCTGGGACCTCGGTCCGAACAGCACAATGACCAACGCGAATGTCGATACTGTCGTGCAGGGTACGGACGGCCGTAACCTGAAGCTGTCGTACAAGGGTGGCAGCAATGAGGTCACAGTGCCGCCGAATGTACCGATCGTTACCTTCATGCCGGCTGCGCGCTCCGATCTCGCGCCAGGCAAGCAGGTCTTCGTGGTCGCGAAATCCGCGTCACAGGGGACGTATGCCGCGCAGCGCGTGGTGGTCGAAAAGAACGGCGTCGTCCCTCCGATGTAAAAGAAAGCGTTCGGGTCTCCCGGCAGTTCCTGGGCAACCACAATCCAGGCGTCGGACTGGAACTCAAACACCTTCCCAGTCCGGCGCTTCTTGTGGGCCTGGAAATTCGCGTGGAGATTCACGAACCACAAGCAACGCAAACACCCTCGGACACGGCACTCTCTGGCGCAGCCACTTGCTGCCAGGGCGGTCGCAGAGCATTGCGGCAAGCTTGATCTCGACGGGGCGCCTTCCTGATCGATCCTGGTGCGCTCGATGCATTCGATCAGTGGGTTAGCACGCGCATCAGAAACTCCTTTGCGCGAGCGGACTGGGGATTGTCGAAAAAGACGTCCTTGTGGGCGTCCTCGACAATGATGCCCTTGTCCATGAACAGAACCCGGTTCGCCACTTTCTTCGCGAATCCCATTTCGTGCGTGACGCACATCATCGTCATGCCTTCGTGGGCGAGTTCGATCATTACATCGAGCACTTCGTTGATCATCTCGGGGTCCAGGGCGGACGTGGGCTCGTCAAACAGCATCGCGATCGGATCCATCGACAGCGCCCGTGCAATTGCAACACGTTGCTGCTGACCGCCGGACAGTTGGCCGGGATACTTGTCCGCGTGCGCCCGAAGCCCAACCCGATCGAGTAGCGCCAGGCCTTTCGCGGTCGCAGTGTCGCGGTCGCGGCCGAGAACCTTGATCTGCGCGAGCGTCAGATTTTGGGTGATTGAGAGGTGCGGAAACAACTCGAAATGTTGAAACACCATGCCGACCTTGGCGCGGAGCTTTGCGAGGTTTGTCTGCTTGTCCCCAACCGGCTGACCACCGACGACGATTTCGCCAGCCTGGATTGGTTCGAGACCGTTCACCGCCTTGATTAGCGTCGATTTGCCAGAGCCGGATGGACCGCATACGACGATCACCTCGCCCTTGTTCACTTCGGTCGTGCAGCCGGTAAGAACCTGAAACTGCCCGTACCATTTCGAGACGTTTTTGAGTGAAATCATCCTGTAACCCCAATGATCGTCAGGTTTCCTGTCTTCTTAGCGGACATGCGCCTGAGCGAGCCGCACTTCAACATGACGCTGAACCCGCGACATTGCGGTGCTAAGAACCCAATAGATTGCTGCGGCAGCCAGGTAAAGGGGCAGCGGTTGATACGTGGCTGCAATGACTTCCTGCGCCGCGCGCAGCATCTCTGTCACTGTGATGACGGACACCAGCGAAGTGTCCTTGATCAGGCTGATCAGCGTATTGCCGAGGCTCGGTACGGCCATTCTCAAAGCTTGTGGACAAATAACGTACCGGAGCGTCTGAAGGTGGGTCAAACCCAGGCTGTGTGCCGCGCTCCACTGTCCGCGGCTGATTCCGAGAATCGCGCCGCGCATGCTCTCAGAAAGGTAGGCTCCTGCATTGGCGGTCAGCGCGAGAATGCCAGCGCTCGTTGGATCGAGAGAGATGCCGAGATCGGGTAACCCGTAGTAGATGACAAATATTTGCACGAGCAGTGGCGTGCCGCGCATGAGGCTGACATACCCGCGGGCCACGCCCGTGACGAGCGGCTGACCACTGATACCCATTATGGCGACGATGAGGCCGACACAGAGGCCAAGGAATGCCGAGGCAAGTGCGAACTTCAGGGTAATCATCGCACCCATCAGAAGGACAGGCAGCGCTTGAATAACGAGGTCGATTGGAGTCATGAAATGATCCGTCACGCGGGCGCGCCACCCGGGTCTGCACCGGAGTGACGCAATCAGGGGAGGGGAGCGATTACTGCGAGACCGGCTGCGTTACGTCAGTACCGAACCAGTGCATCGAGATTTTCTTCAACGTGCCGTCCTGCTTCAATGAGTTCAGAGCGTCGTTGACCGCCTTTTGGAACTCAGGATTTCCCTTGCGGAACGGAATACCCATTTCCTGCTCGCCACCCTTCAGGACCGATCCCGGACGGAGCGGGAGATTCGAAGTCTTGATGATGTACGGCAGCATCAGGCGGTCGTCGAGCGTCGCGTCGATGCGACCGGATGCGAGATCGCGCAACTTCTCCGGAGCGCCGGGGTAGGTTTGGACATTGATACCTGAAACGGCGCGCGCCATCTGATCATAATTCGTGCCGAGCGTCACGCCGATCTTCTTCTCGCCGCCGAACTCGTTGAGCGCGTTGAATTCACGCTTGTCGTTGGCTCGCTGAATCAGTTGGGCCGCGGAAAACGTATAGGGCTGGCTGAAATCCAGCGCCTGTTTGCGCTGAGGCGTGATCGTGACTTGATTGACGATCACGTCGAACTTGCCGGCCTGCAGTCCGGCAAGAATACCGCTCCACTCGGTGGGAATGAACTCGGGCTTGACTCCCAGTCTGGTCGCGAGGGCCTTGGCCACATCCACATCGAAGCCTTCAAGTTCACCGGCTGCGTTCTGGTAATCGAACGGAGGGTAGGTACCCTCCAGGCCGACGCGCAGTACACCATTTGACTTCACCGTTTCAAGCAGGTCTTGGGCGTGTGCGCTCGCACCGACAAAGCCGAGCGCAGTCGCGACGAGCGCACCGCGCATAAGCAGACGCATGGCGTTCGAAAGTTTCATTGTCTCCTCCCTGGATTTGAGGCAGTCGTTCGATCGAGAATGTAGAAGGCTGGATGCCTTCATCGGGTTGGGGCATGGCCCCGTGAAGCAACGGCGTTGTCCTGGCTGCGTATCGTCTGCCGGACGCATCGCGGCGGCCGAACTTCGATAGCAGCCCAGGGGCCATGACGCGACGCGCGTTACGCGTCCAGCCCGTCTTGTTTTTGTTGCAGGAGATCGTACTGGCTGAGCGGGAGAATTTTTTTTCAAATCCTCTAGCGTCTATTACCTAGTGAAAGGAATAAAATTCCTTCGTGGAGCAAATATGTAGTTGACATGTCATGTACGCATGCGGATTGAAATGGGGTCTATTGGAATTTTCGCATTGGGTAGTGTTTCCCCCGATACGTGCAAATCGCGGGCATCACGTTGGGCAGATGTGTCATCGTGACCGATGAGGTCCCGATCAGTCGATGGTCGTCTCATCGAGCTGTAGAATGGCGCGAAGCGCTAATGTAGATCGCCAGGATCGAGAATGCGATCGATGCCTGCCGCACGCACTCGCGAGGGATCTGATCAGCAAGGTTGAACGAGTAGAAGAGTTTGTTCTGTCTACAGCCCCGTTGACTCGTCATCAAAATCGCGCCGGTCAATCGACGTTCTTCAATTTGCCGAATGTTCTGAAGGTACTGGCGGCTTTTTCGGAACTACCGGGGTGGAGCCGAAGTTCGAATGCCTACCTGGAAGTTGGCGAGAATGCGATGAGCAGCGCGCTGCGCGCCTGGATAGGCGTTTGCGCGCTCGTGGTGATGGCCACGAATCATGTCGCGATATATTTGTGGTACGCGCCAGAGCGCTGCTGACGCGCACCCTCCCCCAACAGATGCTATTTCTGCGGCATAACCTGACCGCGGATCTCGCCGTCCGGGTGGTCCTTCGTGTGGACATTGATGTACAAGCCGCCCGCAGCGAATTCCTTCGCCTCATCTGCCGTCAGCGTACTCTCGCCTTGGATGGGACCCTCAATGGGGGTGCTGGTGCTACCCACTTTCGTCAGCCAGACCACAGGTTTGCCATTCTTTCCCGCTACCCCAACGTGGAAATGCGCCATCGTTACCGGACTTGAAAGGTCCTTGTACGTTACGTTCCAGGTGACCTGGCGCGTGTCGGGATCGTATGTGAGCTTCGCGTCTCCCGCGCCCCTGGTTTGTACGGGAGGCACCTGCTCCGAGCCATTGAGCGGTACCGAGAATGACATGGGCGCAGCAAGTGCAACGCTCGCTGCTCCGGCACACAGGACGCCGGCAAGCGCGAGAATAGCGCGCCGTAACTGGAATGCACTCATCTGCTATCTCCTTTCGGTTAACTCAGCCGGACGCCTGGCACGCGGCGCTATCCGGCACGAGGGATCAGCGTTCAAATGTGGGTTGTTGCTGGATGCAGTGACATATGGTTTGCAGGCCGGCTGAGCGAGGTCCGTACAACCAGTGACACCCGGAGTCCGGCGAACGGGTTCGCAAGCCCACAACGTAGTTCGACCGGCCTGCGAGACATTGCCGGGACCGCACTCAACGCCGTACGCTGCGGATCGCACAGGGATCCCGGCGATGTACTGCTCAATACGGCGTGCAGCGCTCAGTAACCACCGCCCGAGGAATTGGTCGAAGTGCTCGACGCGCCGTTGCCTCCTTGATTCATATCGCCGCTCGCGGCAACGGATCCAGAAACCACGGCCATTCCGAGGCAAACGAGACACGCAAAAACTATCCGAAGCCGCTTCATAATGCTTTCCTCCTGGAGGGAAGCTCGCAGGAAGTCCCGCGGAGGGCTATCCAGCGAGGAATGAGCCGCGCAATGACCGACGACGCCGAACTGCGGATGCATGGCGGACGCGTCGCACGGCTCATCGCGAACGCTGGCATCGACATAGTTAGTAACGTTGCGCGCCTACGTCTTATTCCTCACGCGCAATCGCGATGTCCGCCTGGTTGACGGGCTGCATCACACGAAAAAGTGCCTCGCCACGTCGCAATAAAGCGCCGGCTACGCTGAGCAATACATGCAAAGTGCGCGGGCAGTTAGAACAGGCGAGGGCGCGTTGTGCGTTGGCTGCAACAATCTGCTTGAAGGCGGCCGCCCGGTGCACGTGATGCTTTGAAGCCGGCTGAGGCATTCATGCAAAGCCGAAAACGGCGGTGGAAAAGATCGTTCGCCGCGAGCCTGGCCACACCGAGTGCCCCGACCCGGGAGCGGAATATTTCGAAGTCCACTTACGTTCTTAGAGCGGACCCGAAATTTAGATGCGATCTCAGGTTCGCGAGAAGAAACATCATGACAGATATCATGCTGCGCTTGCCGCCGCCATGCTTGACATTGCTCCGCTGAACAGCCGCACCGAGTCGACACGGTGAATCAACCGTTTTTCGCTCGCGACCGGCAATTTGCGCCGCAGTCGCAAGGAGTAGTGGTACATAGCGGACCGTTCAGAGTGGACGGTATGGAACCCGATCTCGGCAGCTCGGCATAGTCCCGGCGCGTGCCACCGCATACACATATGTCCCGGCGCGGGTGAGGAGGGGCGGTATAGCCTGCAAGCGCTCCTCAACGATGGACGGAGGCCACATGTCACTCATCGTCGCAGCACGCTTTACGACATTCCCCGCCGCTGAAGACGCGGCACAACGGCTCATCACTGCCGGTTTCGTCGAGGAGGACGTCACACTGTTTTTCGTCAATCCGTCCGGCCAGCACGGATTCGAAACCATCACCGACGCAAACGCGAGGGAGGCGCCGGCGGGTGCCGAGATAGGCGTCACGATTGGCGCAGTGGTTGGCGCCCTGGTCGGCGTCGGGGTCTTCGCAGTGTTTTCGCCGCCACTTATCGTGTCGCTGATCGCGATTGGGGTGAGTGCGTATGTCGGCTCATTGGTCGGCGCGATGGTGCGCACGCGTGAAGCCAGCAACGAAGAAACCCGTGAATCCGGCGTGCTGGTGGCCGTACACGTGTCGCCGGACAGCCAGTTGAACGCCGCGCGGGTCCTGCGCGATGCGGGAGGCGCGGCGATCGAACGCGCGACCGGCCGCTGGCAACAAGGACGGTGGGCCGACTTCGATCCGCTCAAGCAGCCTGTGCCGCTCAACGAATTCAGTGAGAAGCACGCCTGATTTAAAGGAGTTTTTCGCTGAGATTTTCTCCGAGTCAATCAGGAGACAAATTGTGCAACTTCACATGGATTCTCATCATTTCACCCACGGCCAGCTCGACTGGCGGGCCGCCGTGCTGGCAGGCGTCATCGCCGGCACTGTGTTCCTGGTGTTAGGGGTCGTCTTGATGGCACTGACGACTGGCGGCAGTCTGCTGGAGCCCCCACGCATGGTCGCCGCGATTATTCTGGGACGAGGCGCATTGCAATCACCGCAAGCATTCTCGCCCGGCATCGTGCTCGCGGCCTTTGTGGTGCATTTTTCCCTTGCCACCGTATTCGCGCTTGCCCTCGGTCTGATCATGACGTCATTCAACCTTGACTCGAGCATGGAGATGGCTTCACTGGCGGGTGGTGCATTCGCAATAGCCGTTTACCTGATTAATTTCTACGCCATGACACGGCTTTTTCCGTGGTTCGCAGAAGCGCGCAACTGGGCCAGCGTGTTCGTTCACATCGTCTTCGGTATCGTGGCAGCGAACCTGTACATGAGACTGGAGCGCAGCACATCCGGCGGGGCCAAAGCGGACGCGAGCGGCCCGTCGTAGTCAGGTGCCGTGCTTTTCCGACGCTACATCTCAGATTTTTCCCGTTGACCGTCCAGCCCCCTATTTGGCTAAACACAATGGATCACAAGCTGATTTCAACCGCCGCGCCTGCCGCGCCGCATCCGCGCTCGTAGCGGGGACACCTGCTGGTATTCGCGCACGGCCGTTTCGACGTCAGGCGACAGGTAGAGCGAGTTCGCACCAATGCGGTTGGCCCGCCATGTCGACCGGCGCCGGCCCCACTCGTGGATGCGCCCGCCCACTCCGGAACGCGCATCCGGCAGGCCGTAATGCCACGCGCGTCGAAGGGGTGGCGAGGGGGGGCGGCGCTTCGCGTTATCATTGACCCCATCAAAAGAAAGGTCCAACCCGGTCCAAACCCGGTCTACCCATTCAAGCCGCCAATGGTCACAAAACAAACCGCAGGCCCCGCGCGCCGCAGCGCCGGGCCGGGCAAGCGCGCAGCGCTGCCTCCCGAGGAGACCCCAGCCGACGTGGACGCCGCCCAGTCGAGTCCCGAAGCGGACGACGAGGGCGCGGGCGCGTCCACCTATCTCGTGCCGGGCCTCGAGCGCGGCCTGCGCATCCTCGCCGAATTCTCGGCGCGCGAGCCCGTGCTGGGTGCGCCCGAGCTTTCGCGGCGCATCGGCATTCCGCGTACAACCACGTTTCGCCTGCTACAGACGCTCGAAGCGCTCGGCTTCATCGAGCGCGCCAACGGCGACCGGCAGTACCGGCTGAGCGTGGCGGTGCTGCGCCTCGGCTTCGAATACCTGAGTTCGCTCGAACTCACCGATTTCGGCACGCCGCTGCTGGAGCGTCTGCGCGACGCGACGGGCCTGAGCACCCATCTGCTGATTCGCGACGGGCGCGACGTGGTGTTCGTCGCGAAAGCGCAAACGCGCGAGCCGATGTTCAGCTCCGTGAAGGTCCATGTGGGCACGCGCCTGCCCGCGCACGCCACCGTGCATGGCCAGGTGCTGATGGGCGACCTCACGCTCGCCGAACTGCGCACGCTCTACCCCGAGAAACAGCTCGAACGCTACACGGAGCGCACGCCCGCGACCGTCGCCGATCTCTATGCGCGCGTGCGCGAGTTCGCGCAGCAGGGCTATGCGGTGAGCGAAGCGTCGTTCGAAACCGGCATCTCGGTGGTGAGCGCGCCGGTGAGGGATCACTCGGGCCGCATCGTGGCCGCGCTCACGGCGACCGTGCCGCGCTCGGACATCGGCGAGGCCGAGCGCGCACCGCTCGTCTCCGCCGTGTGCGCCGCGGCGCTCGACCTCTCGGCGCGGCTCAATTACCGGCCTGCGGCGAGCGACCCCACTGCGGCGCAGGCCGCGCGCAGCGGCAGTTTCCACGCGATCTGATTCACGCACCCACCTCGCGCGGCGCCCGAAGGCGCCGCGATCAGAACGAGTGGTGAATGCCCGCGAGCACAATCGCCTGATTGCGTCCGCTCGCCACGCCCGCGGTGAAGAAGGCCGCCTGGGCTTCGGAGTTGGCGCGCTGGTAAAGCGCGTTCACATACACCTGCGTGCTCTTCGAAAGCGAATACACGTCGCCGATCATCGCCTGGGTCCAGCGGCGGCCGGAAAGCGTGGATGTCGCCGCGCCGCCCACTACGGCATTGGCCGTCGTGAACTGGTAGTTCGCGCCGGCGTCGTAGCTCTGGAACGTATCGGAGTAGCCGTTGGACTCCAGCTTCGTGCGCGTATAGAGCGCGTGGACGAGCAGCTTGCCGAATGAGTACGACGCGCCCACACCCATGTTCTCGACCTTGTCGGCCATATAGGTGGCCGCAGGCTGGCCCTGGAACTCCGTGATGCCCGTGGTCGCTATCGCAACCGAGCGGTCGTGCTCGTTCGACCACGACGCACCGGCCTTGAACGGACCGTTAGCATAACTGAGCGAAAAGCCCATCGTTCTGCCGGTCGAGAAGTTCGTGGTATTGCCAAAGCCGAACATCGCGCCCGCCGAGAAGCCGTAAAAGCTCGGCGAACGATATTTGACTGAGTTGTTGTACGGCACGACGCCCGTATCCGCCAACTGGTCGATGTTGCCAGGATGGAAGGCATACCAGCTCGCCGCGAGATAAGCCGTGCTGAACGGATCGAGGATGTCGAACGAGAACGGCGTTTGATTGCCCAGCGTGAGCGTGCCGAATTTATCCGAACTCAGGCCAACGTATGCCTGGCGGTTGAATAGCGTATTGGCCTTCGCCATCGCGCCCGTGTTGGTGTAGAAGCCGTTTTCGAGCTGGAAGATCGCCTTGAGTCCGCCGCCCAGATCTTCCTGGCCGCGCAGGCCCCAGCGGTCGGGCTGGGTGTTGCCTTGCTCCATCATCCACTTCGAGTGGCCGCCTACGTTGCTGACGTAGGCCACACCCGCATCCAGACTGCCATAAAGCGTGACGCTGCTTTGCGCCCATGCAGATGAGACGGCGCAAATACCCGTCAACCCCGCGGCAATGAAATGCTTCAACTTTGGACTCCTGATCGTATGACGAAAAGCCGGAGCGTTCATCCGGCGTACCCAATCCATTCGCAGTGCGCGGCGTGCTTCTGTCGGCAAGCGCTCGCGGGCGGCTCCGTTTGTTCCATATATGGTTAGACGTGCTGCCTATGGAAAGTATAGAGACTCTTGCGAGACGCCAAAACACTTTTTTAGGACGGTGATTCCCCCAGGTGCGAGCCGGGGCCCGGATACCTCATGCGCGCGTAAGTGCACGTGCCGTAAGCGTTTTGGCAACCAGAACGGCGCCCTTGGCGACCTTGAAGATGTCATCTTGCAAGGTGCGCTCGGTGTTTTCCCCAGGCACGCCGGATTTCTATTTTTTTCTTCCCAAGACCGTTTCATAATTGACCATACACGAACTACTGTTCCGTATATGGAACACGGTTGAACGGGAAAGGTGACAAATGGCTGAAGAATGGCGCTGCGCCGGGCATGCCGGCGATCTGACCGAAGACGGGCCGCTCGAATACAAACTCGACGGCACGGAGATCGGCATCTACAAGGTGGGCGACGAGATCTACGCGCTGGAAAACGTCTGCCCACACGCTTACGCGTTGCTGACGCAAGGCTTCGTCGATGGCGACACCGTCGAATGTCCGCTGCACGAAGCCGTGTTCCATATCCCGACCGGCAAGTGCCTCAAGGAGCCCGGCGGCCGCGATCTGAAGAGGTACTCAGTGCGGCTCGCCGGTGAAGAAATCCAGATCAAGGTGGAATGACATGCGAGAAGTCCCCGTGAATTTCAATCCGTCGCTCAAGCCCTGGCTCGCGCCGCAACCGAACAACGTCGCGGGCAAGGGTGTGATCGAGCAGCCGGGCGAGGCGCAAAACATCGTGTGGCAAACGCGCAAGGCCGAGCCCACGCAATATGAAAACGACTTCGGCGACGCGCTCGAACAAGTGTTCGAAGCGGGCGCAGCCGAACTCGAGGAAGTCGTGGCGGGCCTGAACCGCATCGGCTTTCGCACGCCCGAAGGCGCCTCATGGAGTGCAGAGCGCCTCGCCGCCGAATTCCGTCTGCTCGCCGAATGAGCCTGCGCAGCCAATACTGAATACGGAGACCCCACATGACGTCCCCCACGATTGAAGCCGCAGGCGGCGCCGATCCCATCCGCGCCTATCTCGACCGCGGCATCAAGAACTACTGGTATCCCGTGGCCCCGAGCTGGCAGGTGGGCAACGCGCCCATCGGCATCACGCGCCTTGGCGAGCAGATCGTGTTGTGGCGCGATCAGGACGGCCAGGTCCACGCGCTCGAAGACCGTTGCCCGCACCGTGGCGCGCGCCTGTCGCTCGGCTGGAACCTGGGCAACCGCGTGGCGTGCTGGTATCACGGCATCGAAGTCGATGGCAGCGGCACCGTGCAGAACGTGCCGGCTGTATCTGCGTGCCCGCTCGAAGGGCAGAAGTGCGTGAAGTCGTATCCCGCGCAGGAGCATGCCGGCGCAGTGTTCCTGTGGTTCGGCGACGAAGCGCACAAGGAAGCCGCCCCGCTGCAATTGCCGGAGGAACTCGTTGGTGAGGAGTACGCAAGCTTTCTGTGCGTATCGAACTGGAAGTGCAATTACCAGTACGCCATCGACAACGTCATGGACCCGATGCACGGCGCGTATCTGCACGCCACCTCGCATTCGATGGCCGACGGCGACAAGCAGGCCGAGATGCGTGTGCGCAAGACCGAATCCGGCCTCATGTTCGAAAAGATCGGCCAGCGCGACGTGAACTTCGACTGGGTCGAACTCGGCGAAACCGGCTGCCTGTGGATGCGCCTCGCCATTCCGTACAAGAAGAAGTTCGGCCCCGGCGGCAACTTCGGCATCATCGGCTTCGCGGTCCCGGTCGACGAAGACAACTGCCAGGTCTACTTCTGGCGCACGCGCAAGGTGCAAGGCTGGCAGCGCGACGCATGGCGCTTCATGTATCGCAATCGTCTGGAAGGTTTGCATTGGGCCGTGCTGGAGCAAGACCGCTACGTGCTGGAAAGCATGGCGCCGAATGCGCGCGATCACGAATTCCTCTATCAGCACGACGTCGGCATGACGCGCGTGCGCCGTATGCTGCGCCAGCGCGCCCAGCAGCACTTCGCCGAACTCGATGCGTTGCGCGCCCGGCAGGACGCCGCCGCACAAACCGCCGAGCATGGTCATGCATAACACCACGTTCGCGGCGCAGGTCGCGCTCGCCGGACGGCGGGTGATCGTCACGGGTGGCGCGCGCGGTCTGGGCGCGGCGTTCGTCGCGGCGCTCGCAGCGGTTGGCGCGCGTGTGACCTTCGGCGACGTGCTGGCCGAGGCGGGCGAAGCGCTCGCTCAGCAACTCGCTGCAGCGGGGCACGACGTCGCCTTCGTGCCGCTCGATCTCGCGCAGCCGGAAAGCATTGCCGCATTCGTCGAAGCCGCCGCACAGCGCATGGGCGGTGTGGACGCGCTCATCAACAACGCGGCGATCACCAACTCGGGCGGCAAGCTCGCGCACGAAGTGAGCGTGCAGACGTGGGACGCGGTGATGGACGTGAACGTGCGCGGCACCTGGCTCATGTGCGCGGCGGCGCAGCGCTGGCTGCGCGAGTCGGGGCGCGGCGCGATCGTCAATATCGCATCGGATACGGCACTGTGGGGCGCGCCCAAGCTGCTCGCCTACGTGGCGAGCAAGGGCGCTGTGATCGCAATGACGCATTCGCTCGCACGCGAGTTCGGCGCGGACGGCATCACCGTCAACGCCATTGCACCGGGCCTGACCGAAGTGGAGGCGACGGCCTACGTGCCAGCCGAGCGCCACGCGTATTACCTCGAAGGGCGCGCGCTCAGGCGCGCGCAGGTGCCCGAGGACGTGACGGGTCCGGTGTTGTTCCTCTTGTCCGACGCGGCGCGTTTCGTGACCGGACAATTGCTGCCGGTCAACGGCGGCTTCGTGATGAACTGATTTCGTAGAACTGAAGATACGTTCGCAAGAACCCAAGGAGAAAACATGGCCGATGCCGATATCGAGTGCAAGTCGTGGGACCGTCCCGCTGACGCGAGCTTTGACGACTGGATGAACACGCGCGTGGCGCGCTTCGAAACGCGCCGCTATGACTGGGACGCCCTCAAGTTCCAGGCCGACTACGACCCGAAGTACCGCCGCGCGCAAATGCGCTACGTGGGCACGGGCGGCACGGGCGTCGCGAAGGACGTCAACACCGTACCCGCTGGCGGCTTCACGTTCTCGACCATGGTGATTCCGGCCGGCAACATCGGCCCGAGCCATATCCATATGGATGTCGAAGAAATTTTCTTCGTGCTGCGCGGCAAGATGAAGGTGATCTGCGAGAAGGACGGGGAGACGTGGGAGGCCGTGCTGGGCGAGCGAGACCTGATTTCGGTGCCGCCCGGCGTGTATCGAACGGAGATCAACGTGGGCGAGGAAGACGCGCTGATGTGCGTGATGCTCGGTTCGCCGAAGCCCATCACGCCGACGTATCCGCCCGATTCGCCCCTCGCGAAGATCAAGCGCGAAATGAAGTAAGCGACGTAGCCGCAATCCGAATCCGAAGCCATGAACGACACGATCCACACTGCTGCCTCATCCGCCGCCACGCTCGAAACGCGGCTCGCACGCTTTGCGATGCATAACGCTCGTGTAGGCGAGGGCAGCGTGAGCTATCGCGAAGCAGCAGGCGAGAGCAGTAACGACACGCTCGTGCTCCTGCATGGCATCGGCTCAGGTGCGGCTTCATGGGTGCAGCAATTCGAGGCGCTCGGCGGCGCGCGTCGCGTCCTCGCTTGGGACGCGCCGGGGTACGGCGCCTCCACGCCGGTCGCGAGCGCGTCGCCTCTCGCAGCGGACTATGCGCGCGTACTGGCGGACTGGCTCGACGCGCTGGGAATCGCGCGTTGCATGCTGGTGGGCCATTCGCTCGGCGCGATCATGGCGGGCGCGTTTGCCGCCGCGCATCCCGAGCGCGTGGCCGGCTTGTTGCTCATTTCGCCGGCAGGCGGCTATGGCGCGGCCGATGCCAGCGTGCGCGCCGAAAAGCGCGACGCGCGCCTTGCCATGCTTGCGGAACTCGGCCCGCAAGGTCTCGCGCAACAGCGCAGCGCGAACATGCTGTCGCCGCACGCCGACGACACTGCACGCGCCTGGGTGCGCTGGAACATGGCGCGCATCGTGCCGCACGGTTACGCCCAGGCCACGCATCTGCTCGCGAACGCCGATCTCGCCACCGACCTCGCGCGTTGCGCGGGCCGTGTACCGATGGCTGTCGCGGTGGGCGCGCAAGACTCGATCACGCCGCCCGAGGCCTGCGAGCGGCTCGCGCAGATCGCGCACGCGCCGTTTCATGTCGTGCCGGGCGCAGGCCACGCGGGCTACATCGAACAATCGCTGGCCTACAGTACGCTGATCGAATTCACGCTGACTCGTACATTCAGTACTACGGAGCTTAAGGCATGACACCCGACGTCGAAGAAGAGCGCAACGACGCCAGCTACCGCGTGCCGGGTCTGGAGCGCGGCCTGCGCATCCTGACCGAATTCTCGCCGCGCGAGCCGGTGCTCGACGCGCCCGAACTCTCGCGCCGCCTGGGCATTCCGCGCACCACGGTGTTTCGTCTCCTGCAAACGCTGGAATCGCTCGGCTTTCTCGAACGCGCCGACCGCGACCGCAACTATCGCCTCGGCGTGGCGGTGCTGCGTCTCGGCTTCGAATATCTCAGTTCGCTCGAACTCACCGACCTCGGCCTGCCGTTGATCGAAGCGCTGCGCGACGCAACAGGACTCACCGCGCATATCGTGATTCGCGACGGCCGCGACATCGTATTCGTCGCCAAGGCGCAGAGCCACGCGCCCATTTTCAGCTCCGTGAAGGTGAACGTCGGTACGCGCCTTCCGGCGCATGCCACGACGCACGGCCAGGTGCTGATGGGCGATCTCACGCTCGCCGAACTGCGTGCTCTGTATCCCGAGCCGCGGCTCGAGCGTTTCACGCCCTCTACGCCGGAGACGGTCGAGGCGCTCTTCGAGCGCATTCGCGAAGACGCCGAGCGCGGCTATGCCGTGAGCGAATCGTCCTTTGAGCGAGGAATTTCCGTGGTGTCGGCGCCGGTGCGCAACGACACGGGCCGCATTGCCGCCGTGGTGACGACCACCATTCCGCGTCCCGGCATCGACACGCAACTGCTCGACGGCGGTTTGATCGAGCAGGTGCGCCACGCGGCCAACGAACTCTCGAAGCGCCTGAACTATCGGCCCGGGTCTCACGCCCGGCTGCAGGCGTCCGCAGGCAAGGTTGCGCCCTACATGAAGGCATTGGGGATCAAATGATTCAACTCGATTTGACCGGTCAGGTCGCGGTCGTGACGGGCGGGTCGTCCGGCATTGGCCTCGCCACCGCCGAACTTTTCCTGCGCGCGGGCGCGGCGGTTGCGATCTGCGGGCGCGACAGCGATCGCCTCGCGCGCGCCGAACGCGGCTTGCGCGAGCGTTATCCGCAAGGGCAACTGCTCGCGTCGCGCTGCGACGTGCTCGACGCGGACGAAGTCGTTGCGTTCGCCGCAGAAGTGGAGCAGCGCTTCGGCCGCGCCGACATGCTCGTGAACAACGCTGGGCAAGGTCGCGTGTCCACCTTCGCCGATACGTCGGACGAAGCATGGCGCGAAGAGCTCGACCTCAAGTATTTCAGCATCATCCGCCCGACGCGCGCGTTCTTGCCCTTGCTGCGCCATGCCGCGAAAGCGGGCAATGGAACAGGCAACGCCTCGATCGTCTGCGTGAACTCGCTGCTCGCGCTGCAGCCGGAGCCGCATATGGTCGCGACCTCGTCGGCGCGTGCGGGTGTGCTCAGTCTCATCAAGTCGCTCGCCGTCGAACTCGCGCCTGAGCAGATCCGCGTGAACTCGATCCTGATCGGCATCGTGGAGTCGGGGCAATGGCGCCGGCGCTACGAAAACGACGCAGAGGCGCAGTCCGCCGGCCAAAGCTGGGAAGACTGGACGCAAGCGCTCGCGCGCAAGAAGCATATTCCGCTTGGCCGCTTCGGCCGCCCCGAAGAAGCCGCCCAGGCGCTGTTTTATCTGGCCACGTTCCTGTCGTCCTATACGACGGGCAGTCATATCGATGTATCTGGAGGCGTTGCACGTCATGTCTAATAAAACCACCGTCGGCGAACTGATCGCCGCCTTCCTCGAACAATGTGGAGTCCGAACCGCTTTCGGTGTGATCTCGATCCACAACATGCCGATTCTCGACGCCATCGGCACGCGCGGCAACATCCGCTATGTCGGCGCGCGCGGCGAAGCAGGCGCGGTCAACATGGCGGACGGGCTCGCGCGCGTTTCGGGCGGCCTGGGCGTGGCGTTCACGAGCACGGGCACGGCGGCGGGCAACGCGGCGGGCGCGATGGTCGAAGCGCTCACGGCAGGCACGGCGCTGCTGCACATTACCGGCCAGATCGAAACTGAATACCTCGACCAGGACCTCGCCTACATTCATGAGGCGCCCGATCAGTTGACCATGCTCTCGTCGATTTCGAAGGCAGCGTTCCGCGTGCGTTCGGTCGAGACTGCGTTGCCCACTATCCGCGAAGCGGTGCGTGTGGCGCAGACGGCGCCGAGCGGCCCGGTGAGCGTGGAGATTCCGATCGACATTCAGGCGGCGCTCACCGACTGGCCCGCTGATCTCACCGCGCCGCACCTGACGACGCTCACGCACGACGAAGCGCGCGTGGAGCAACTGGCTAACGAACTCGCGAAGGCGAAGCGTCCGCTGTTGTGGCTGGGCGGCGGCACGCGTCACGCGCGCGCTGCGGTGGAGCGCCTCGTTGCGCTCGGCTTTGGCGTGGTGACGAGCGTGCAGGGCCGCGGCGTGCTGCCCGAAGATCATCCGGCCACGCTCGGCGCGTTCAACGTGAGCCCGTCGGTCGAACGTCTGTACAAAACCTGCGACGCGATGCTGGTGGTGGGCTCGCGCCTGCGCGGCAACGAAACGCTCAAGTACAAGCTCGCGTTGCCGCAACCGCTGTACCGGATCGATGCCGACGCGCTCGCCGACAATCGCGGCTACCGCAACGCGCTGTTCGTGCACGGCGACGCCGAGCGCGTGCTCGACGCACTTGCGAAGCGCCTCGAGAACCGCATCAAGATCGATCCACAATTCGCCGCCGATATTGCCGAGGCGCGCGAAATTGCAGTGGCGGAAACGGCCAAGGGTCTCGGCCCGTATCGCCGTCTCGTAGAAGCGCTCCAGCGCGCCGTGGGCCGCGACTACAACTGGGTGCGCGACGTCACGATCTCGAACAGCACGTGGGGCAACCGCCTCCTGAAGATCTTCACGCCGCGCGCGGGCGTCCATGCGCTCGGCGGCGGCATTGGCCAGGGTATGCAGATGGCGATTGGCGCGGCGCTCGCGAGCGCAGCGGCGAAGACCGTGTGCCTCGTGGGCGACGGCGGCCTGATGGTGAACGTGGGCGAACTCGCGACGGCCGTGCAGGAAAAAGCCAACGTGATGATCGTGCTGATGAACGACCAGTGCTACGGCGTGATCCGCAACATTCAGGACGCGCAATATGGCGGCCGCCGCATGTATGTCGATCTGCACCAACCGGAGTTCTCGCAGTTCTGCGCGAGCCTGGGTCTCAAGCACTACCGCCTCTCGTCGCTCGACGACGCCGATGCCGTGATTCGCGAAGGCATGGCGTTCGAAGGCCCGGTGCTGCTCGAAGTGGACATGAAGGCCGTGGGCAGCTTCGAAACGGTGTTCGCGGGCCCGCCGGTGCGCAAGCAGGAGCCCCAACATGCATAACGGCCACGCCGTGCCGCACGCACCCATCGACATCGCGATGATCGGCTTCGGCGCGATCGGGCAGACCGTGTATCGCGCGGTCGCAGCCGACCCGCTCGTGCACGTCTCGCACGTGATCGTGCCCGAGCACCACGCCGCCGCCGTGCGCGAGCAGGTGGACGGCGCGGTGGAAGTGGTGTCGTCGGTGCTTGCGCTTTCCACGCGGCCGCAATTCGCGCTCGAATGCGCGGGCCATGCAGCGCTCGTCGATCACGTCGTGCCGCTGCTGCAAAGCGGCACGGATTGCGCGGTGGCTTCCATCGGCGCGCTTTCCGATGTGGAACTGCTCGGACGTCTCTCGCTCGCCGCCGACGAAGGCGACGCCACACTCACGCTGCTTTCTGGCGCGATTGGCGGCATCGACGCGCTTTCCGCGGCGAAGCTGGGCGGCCTCGACGAAGTGCTCTACACGGGCCGCAAGCCGCCGCTCGGTTGGCTCGACACGCCTGCGGAAAAGGTCTGCGATCTGCACACGCTCACGCAGGAGCAGGTGATTTTCGAAGGCAGCGCGCGCGAAGCGGCGCGGCTCTTCCCGAAGAACGCGAACGTGGCGGCGACCATCGCGCTTGCCGGCCTGGGTCTGGACCAGACCACGGTGCGCCTGATCGCCGATCCGGCTGTGGAGCGCAACGTGCACCGCATCGTGGCGCGCGGTGCATTCGGCGAGATGTCGCTGGAAATGTGCGGCAAGCCGCTGCCCGACAACCCGAAGACCTCGGCGCTCACCGCGTACAGCGCGATTCGCGCGCTGCGCAACCGGGCCGCGCGCTGCGTGATTTGATGCAAATAGCAGTGAGACACCCAAGATGACTTCATTCGATACGAGCCTCATCCCGAACAGCGATATCCTGGTTGGCGGCGAGTGGCGCCAGGGACGCGCCGCGCCCTTCGCGAGCCTGTACCCGGCCGACCAGTCGCTGAACATGGAGGTCTCGACGGCGAGCGCCGAAGACGCGAGCGAGGCGGTCGAGAAAGCGCACGCGGCATGGAAGACGGGCGAGTGGGCCGGCATGAAGCCGCATCTGCGCGCGCTCGTGCTGTATCGCATCGCCGAGCTCATCATGCAGCGCCACGAAGCGCTCGCGCAGCTCCAGCGCCGCGACAACGGCAAGCCGATCGGCGAGACGCGCGTGCTGGTGGCGAGCGCAGCGAACACGTTCCGCTATGTCGCGGCGTGCCTCGAAACGCTCGACGACGACCTCACGCCCTCGCGTGGCGACTACCTGACGATGAGCGTGCATGAGCCGATTGGCGTCGTGGCCGCAATCACGCCGTGGAATTCGCCGATCGCCTCCGATGCGCAAAAGCTCGCGCCTGCGCTCGCGGCGGGCAACGCGGTGGTGCTGAAACCCGCCGAAGTTACGCCGCTCGTTTCGCTCGCACTCGCGCGCATCTGCGAGGAAGCGGGTGTGCCCAAGGGCATTCTGAGCGTGCTGCCCGGCAAGGGTTCGGTGATCGGCGACGTGCTGGTGCGCCATCCGCTCGTGAAGAAGGTGTCGTTCACGGGCGGCACCGAAGTGGGCCGCGGCATCGCGCGCATCGCGGCGGAAAAGCTCATGCCGGTGTCGCTCGAACTGGGCGGCAAGTCGCCGACCATCGTGTTCGAAGACGCCGACCTCGACCATGCCGTGAACGGCGTGCTGTACGGCATCTTCAGTTCGTCGGGCGAGGCGTGTATCGCCGGGTCGCGTCTTTTCGTGCAGCGCTCGATTTACGACGCATTCATGAAGCGCCTGGTGGAAGGCGCGCGCAAGCTGCGCGTGGGCGACCCATCGCGCGAAAACACGCAGATGGGCCCGCTCATTACGGCGAAGCACCGCGAGTCGGTGGAGCGCTATGTGGCGCTCGGTCTCGAGGAAGGCGGCCGCCTTTTGTGCGGCGGCGAGCGACCCGTGGGCGATGGACGCGAGAACGGCTTTTTCTATCAGCCGACCATTCTGGAAGGACTCCAGAACAACGCGCGTATCTGCCAGGAAGAGATTTTCGGCCCGGTGCTCGTGGCCATGCCGTTCGACGACGAAGCGGCGCTGATCGAAGAAGCAAACGACAGCGTGTTCGGCCTTGCCGCCGGCATCTGGACGCGCGACTACAAACGCGCGTGGCGCCTCGCGCGCAAGCTCGAAGCGGGCACGGTGTGGATCAACACGTACAAGCTGTTTTCGATCTCCACGCCGTTCTCGGGCTGGAAGGAAAGCGGCATGGGTCGCGAGAAAGGGCGGCTTGGCATTCGTGAATACATGCAGCAAAAGAGCCTCTACTGGGGCTTGAACGACGCACCGCTGCCGTGGGCCAACGCCTGAACGCCCGCTCGACTAGCTATGCATGGGACCGCGCCAGGCGCTAAAGCGCGCAGTGCGGTCGACAGGAGAGAAGCAACATGACGATACTCGGCATCGAACAGATTACTTACGGCGTGGCGGACCTCGAAACCTGCCGGCGCTTTTTTGCTGATTGGGGTTTGAAGGAAACCGCGCACGACGAAACGCGCGCACGCTTCGAAACGCTCAACGGCTGCACCGTGCTCGTGGTGGACGCAAACGATGCAACGCTCCCCGCCGCATTCGAAGCAGGCCCGACGCTGCGTGAAGTGACGTGGGGCGTGGCTACTGCCGCGGAACTCGACGCGCTGCGCGAACGCCTGAAGGGCCAGCCCGGCTATTACAGCCACGACGATGCAGCAGGCTGCTTCGACCCCGCTGGCATGGCGATTCGCGTGGAAGTCACGCGCCGCCGCGAGATCGACGTGCAGGGCTCGCCTTCGAACGTATGGGGGCAGACGTTGCGCGTAGACCAGCCCTCGCCGATCTACGAACGCGCGGAGCCGGTGGAAGTGGGCCACGTGGTGTTCTTCACGAACTGCCTGGCGGATCAGGAGAAGTTCTATCACGAACTGCTCGGTTTCGAGACCTCGGACCGCTATCCGAACCGTGGCGCGTTCATGCGCTGCGCGCCGCACGGCGGTCACCACGACCTGTTTCTGCTTGCGCTGCCCGACGGCAAGAAAGGCCTGAATCACGTGGCGTTCACGGTGCGCGATATCCACGAGGTGTTCGGCGGTGGCCTGCATATCAGCCGCTGCGGCTGGACGACGCAACTCGGGCCTGGCCGGCATCCGGTTTCGTCCGCTTACTTCTGGTACTTCAAGAACCCGGCGGGCGGCCTCATCGAGTATTACGCCGACGAAGACGTGCTCACGCCCGAGTGGCAGCCGCGCGATTTCGAGCCGGGCCCGACCGTGTTCGCGGAATGGGCCATTGACGGCGGCCTCGACGGCAATACTCGCCGCCAGAAAAACGCCGATGCGCCGCAAGGCAAGTTCATGACGGAGCGGAAACAATGAGCGCCATGCCCGAAAACACCGAAGAGGCACCGCGCACCGTCGTCGTGATCGGCGGCGGCCAGGCTGCGGGCTGGGTCGTGAAGACACTGCGCAAGGAGGGCTTCGACGGCCGCCTCGTAATGATCGCCGACGAAGTGCATCTGCCCTACGAGCGTCCGCCGCTTTCGAAGGCCGTGCTCGCGGGTGAAGCCGATATCGAAACGGTGCGCATCGCGAAGCCCGATGAGTTCGCCGCGCTCAACGTCGAAACGTGGCAACCCGATTGTGCGATGTCCATCGAGCGCGAGGCGCGCGTGGTGACAACGCGTTCGGGCCGCGCAGTGAAGTACGACCGGCTCGTGATCGCCACGGGCGGCGCGGCGCGCAAGCTGCCTGAGAGCGTCGCGAAGAGTGCACACGTGACGTATCTGCGCACACTCGACGAAGCGCTGGCGCTCGGCGAGCGCTTGCGCAACAGCCAGCGCGTGCTGGTGGTGGGTGGCGGCTGGATCGGCCTCGAAGTCGCCGCGACGGCGCGCAAGCTCGGCGTACAGGCAACGGTGGTGGAGGGCGCGCCGCGCCTGTGCGCCCGCTCGTTGCCGGAGGACGTCTCGCGCTTCCTGCTCGATCTGCACCGCGCCAACGGCGTGGACGTGCGCCTGAATGCGATGCTGCTCTCGCTCGAAGACCGTGCGGAAGGCGGCGTGCGCGCAACGTTCGCCGACGGCAGCACGCTCGACGCCGACTTCGCCGTTGCCGGCATCGGCCTCGCGCCGCACACGGCGCTCGCCGTCGAAGCAGGTCTTTCGGTGGACGATGGCATCGTGGTGGACGAATTCGGCGAAACATCGGATTCCTGCATATTTGCGTGTGGCGACGTGGCCAACCATCCGAACGCGTGGCTCAAGCGCCGCGTGCGGCTCGAATCGTGGGCCAACGCGCAGAACCAGGCCATTGCGGCTGCCAAAGCCGTGCTGGGCGTGAAGACGCCGTATGCGGAGATTCCGTGGTTCTGGTCCGATCAGTACGACGTCAACCTGCAGATTCTCGGCGACATTCCCACTGGCGTTGCGCCGGTGCTGCGCGGCAGCATCGAAGAAAAGCGCGCTTCGCTCTTCTTCGTGGAAGACGGCCATCTGCGCGGCGTCATTGCGATCAACGCGGCACGCGAACTCAAGCTCGCGCGCAAATGGATGAGTCAGGGGCGCGCGGTGGATATCGCCGCCCTCGTCGACACCAGCAAGGCGCTTGCCTAACACCTCATACACGAGACAACACGGGACGGGATCACAGGCATGAGAACCCTCGACAACTCCATCGGCCATCGCGGCGGCGCCGCCATGTACGAGCCGCTCAGCGACGCGACCGGTGGGCCCCACACGCGCGGCTCGATCATCGCGCGGCTCGAACGGCTGCCGACCAACGCCATGCTGGTGCGCGCGCGTATCCTCATTGGCCTCGCCACGTTCTTCGACGGCTTCGACGTGATCGCGATCGCCGCGACACTGCCGATCCTGATCCAGAAGTGGCATCTCACGCCGTGGGAGATCGGCTTTCTGATCGCGTCGGGTTCGGTCGGGCAGTTGTTCGGCGCATTCCTCTTCCCGTGGCTCGCTGAACGCCATGGCCGCGTGCGCGCGATTGCCTGGAGTTCGGGCATCATCGGCGTGACAAGCATTGCTTGCGGCTTCGCGCCGAGCTTCGCCGTGTTCGCGGCGCTGCGCGTGGTGCAAGGCTTGGGCCTGGGCGGCGAGCTGCCCGTGGCCGCGACGTATATCAACGAGGTCAGCCGCGCGCATGGCCGCGGACGTTTCGTTCTCCTCTACGAGATCGTGTTCCCGGTGGGCCTGCTCGCATCGAATGCGCTGGGCGCGTGGCTCGTGCCGCGCTTCGGTTGGCAGATCATGTACTTCATCGGCGGGATGCCGCTCGTGCTGTTCTTCGTGCTGCGCAAGCTCGTGCCCGAGTCGCCGCGCTGGCTCGCGGAGCGCGAACGCGTGGAGGAAGCGGATCGCGCCGTAAGCGCGTTCGAACGCACCGCCAAGGGCCCGCTCGCACCGGTCACGAACGCAGCCGAATTTGACGCGCTCGTCGCGCGTCATCCCAAGCGCAGCGTGAAAGACCTGTTCGGGCCTGCGTATCGCAAGCGCACGATCGCGGTGGCCATGCTCTGGATCACCTGTGGTTTCATCCAGTACGGGCTGTCCACCTGGTTGCCCACGATCTATCGCAACGTGTATCACGCGCCGCTGCAGCTCGCGCTCAATCTCGCGGTCGCGGCCTCGGTGCTCGGCGTGCTCGGTTCGCTCGCTTGCGCACTGCTGGTCGACAAGGTGGGCCGCAAGCCGGTGATCAACGTCTCGTTCGTGCTTTGCGCGATCTCTCTGGCGCTGGCCGGCGTGTTCCATGCGATGTCGGTGTACGTGGTCGCGACGTTTTGCGCGCTGGCGCTCGGCCTGCTCGCGAGCGGCTTCATCACCGCTTACGTCTACACGCCCGAGTTGTACCCCACGAGCATCCGTGCGCTGGGCTGCGGCGTGGGCGGCGCGTGGCTGAAGGTGGCCGCCATCTTCGCACCGACGATAGTTTCGAAGACGATGATAGGCGGCAATCTCGACGTGGCCTTCTATATTCTCGCGGCGGTGCCATTGCTCGCTGCCGTGACGGTGCATTTTCTCGGCATAGAAACGAAGGGGAAGGTGCTCGAACAACTGGAGGCTTGAGCGGCACGACGCGCTCGGGTTCGCTAGCCAGCAACGGCACGCCAGCAATGGCGTGCCGTTTTTCTTTGCGCGTGACGGCAAGGGCGGATCTCTGCTTTTCGAAAACCGCAGAACAGAACACAAAAAGCCGACACCTTGGTAATTGCGCAGAGTTGCGGGTAAGCACCTCGTTTAGACGCTAGCGGATACTGCGTACGCAGCACACGATAACGTCACCTACAGGAGCAGGATCATGTCAATCAACACTGGTAATAGCGACCCAAAAGATACGACGCTCAATTTGAGCAAAAGTGCAACAGGGGAAGCTTTGGTGGGCATCAGCCAATATACGAAGCTGCTCTGTTTGCCCGTTTCGGCGTTGGTCGCTAGCGCAGAGGAATATCCAGAGGTCGCTCACGTCGCGGTGCTTGGTTATAACTAGCCGCTGGTCCGAGACGCGCCAATCCGCTTGCATAGGGTGTGCGCCGCAGAATTCGACTCATCGGCGGGACAAAATCAGACTTTAGGGTAACTGCGTGGAATGGCGGGTAAGCGAGCCCCTGGTCTTTCCCGGATACTTAAATCGTCCCAGCACAGAGCGGTCGAAGTCAGAGCGCAACGACCTGAACGGTGACCATTTATCACGATGTGCGACAAACGAAGCCCCCCAATAGATCTTCGCTGTTGGCATTTCAAGGGATAACCCTTACTCCATTTGTCGCCTACCCAAGGAATATCCATGACACAACTTGTTCACAATGCCCAAAAGCTTCTGACTGAGCTGGATGGCTTTCGCGTCGAGATCAAAGAGAAGGAGGCGCGTGCCGATATCGTATTTGACCGTCCTCCGTTCAATATCGTGTCCATGCTGCAGCGCGAGCAACTCCGGGTCGTATTCGAGGCGCTGGACGACGATGCGAGAGTGCGCGTGATCGTCGTTCGTGCGGTCGGTGAACACTTCTCGAGCGGCGGTGATATCAAGGGTTTTATCGAAGCGTCTCCTGAACATGTCTCGAAGCTTGCGTGGAATATTGCTGCTCCGACGCGCTGCAGCAAACCGGTGATTGCTGCCAATCGCGGCTATTGCTTCGGTGTCGGTTTCGAGCTTTCGCTTTCTTGCGATTTCCGCATCGCGACGGAAACGACGCTCTACGCGCTTCCCGAGCAGAAACTTGGTCAAATCCCGGGATCGGGCGGATCGGCTCGTCTTCAAAAAATGGTCGGCGTTGGGCGCACCAAAGACATCGTGATGCGCTCACGCCGTATTCCTGGCAAGCAGGCTTACGACTGGGGTATCGCCACTGACTGCGTGGCCGACGGCGAACTCGAAAGCGCGACGGACGCGTTGGTCCGTGACCTGGTTGCGTTCTCGCCGTTGGCCCAGCGTACGGCGAAGAAACTCCTCAACGACACCGAAGACGCGCCGCTTTCGATCGCTATCGAACTGGAAGGACACTGCTACAGCCGGCTGCGTAGCTCGGATGATTTTCGTGAGGGCGTCGAAGCGTTTCACGAGAAGCGCAACGCACATTTCAAGGGCAGCTAAGGAGCTAGCCAATGCGGCCGTCGCTTCCAGTGCAAGGAATATGGCATGGCGAGTGGGATCTGGAGCGACTTGGAGCGATAACGCGCGGTACTGTAGTTGAACATCTCGGCATTGAATTTCCGAGCATCGTAGATCGATCCCTGTCGGCGCGGCTTTTGGTCAAGTCGAACACCGCTCGGCGCATGGTTTTTTTGCAAGGCGGTGCATCGCTCGCGCTAGCTGGGACGGTTGGAAGTATCGCGAGCCAATGTGTGTTGCGCCAAAGTACGTGATGCCTGGGTTGGAAACCAATGCGAACCACGTGCGTGCAGTGCGTCTCGGCCAGGTCGTAGAGGCAACTGGCAGTCCGCTTCACCTGGGGCGTCAGACCCAGGGTGTGCATCTGGTGAGCGACGAAGGGAAGCTTGTCGGCGTAGCGCGGTTGACGACCTCAGTGCAGCTACGGACGAAGTCAGATTGCCGGCCTGCCTCAGGGCTGTTCGTGGCGTAGTATGGGGAAAGGGTGTGTCGCAGCAAGATGCACCCGCTTCACTTGCGGAGTAGAAGTGGAGCTCCCCGTTTTGTAAAGGCGGATGCAAGTGTCAAGTGCGATAAAAATCTACCAGGGACGATTCGGGCGCGTCGCTTTGCTCGACATGGACGCGCCGCTCGTCCATCACGCACATCATCATTGCCACTTGCTGATCAAGGCTGCGGGCCCTGACGCATTCTTTGCTGTTAATGAAACACTTCAACCGCTAACTGGCGAAACGGCGGTTCTGGTGAATCCGTGGGAACCACACGCTTACCGCCACAACGCGGAGGCTAAGGGACACACTGTCATTCTCGCGATGTATATTGAGCCGGAATGGCTGACCAGTATCCAGCATCCGCTTGGCGGTGTCGGCCATCCGAGATTTTTCCCTCAGTCGTGCGTGCCCCTTTCCGCGCAGGCACGCAAGTTGTCCGAAGAGCTTGCACTCGAAATGTGGTGGTCTGACGGCATCGCGTCTGCCCGTCTTGAGGGATTGCTTTTCGAGTTGATGATCTCGGTCATTGATCCCGATAAGAAGTGGTCTGAACTTTCCCAGCAAATGGAGCTGGGCTATCGACGCACCAGCGATCCTCGAATCAGAAAGGCCATTGCTTTTCTAAGGGATAACCTCGGCGTCGAAATCGACATGAATATGCTGGCCGAGCATTGTGGTCTGTCGCGTGCGCACTTCTTCGCCTTGTTCCACCGCTGCACCGGCGTCACGCCGAATGTCTACTTCAATGTGCTGCGTATGGAGACGGCCATCCGCGACCTTTCCGCAAACGCCGGTTCATTGACGAATATTTCATACGATTTGGGTTTTTCCGCCCCGTCGCATTTCACGCGATTTTTCAAGCAGCATCTCGGGATTACTCCGAGTGAATATCGGAGAGTGGTTGAGATCTTCGACACGGATGAAGTCGAGATATAAGCCCTTCGCATCAACCTGGCCTGCGTACGACGTTTGTCACTCGAACGATGCTTTCCGTTCCTGGAAACGACTCTGGGCGACGTCCGATTGCCTGCGCGAACGGGCAACAGCACCGCTATCTAAGCTGAAATGCTTGCCCCACGTAAGTCATCAGACTCAAGGGTAACTTACGGGACGGCCAGGTAAAGCTCAACCCCAAGGTTGGCGATAAATTTACCTCACTGGCACGTGGCAAGCAGCATCTCGAATCCCACTGACCACGAACGCCATGCGTGACGACACGAGCATAAGCTCAAGGTAATCACTTCCGGTTACGTGTCTGATCGCGTTGATCAAATGTAGGAGACAACCGTGAGCGAAACCGGGACGAGACTCTTGGAGCCAGTGGCCGAGTCGCAATCGTCTACTGTGCGAGCGAATGCGCCCGAAGAGCAGAAGCGCCATCTTGGCCGCCCCATGGAGCGTCTAGAAGACGCGGCTATTCTTATGGGACGGGGCCGATACGGAGACGACATTGCAGTCAAGCCGAATACTCTGTATGCGGCCGTTCTGCGGTCTCCCCATCCGCACGCAGAAGTAAAAAGCATCGATATTACCGATGCGTTAGATCAGAAAGGCGTGCGCGCCGTGTTGACCCGCGACGACGTACGCGAATGGTCGCAGCCTTTTGTCGTCGGCGTTAAATCGCCTATGGAGCACTGGTCACTCGCGATGGACCGAGTCCGGTATAGCGGCGAGCCGGTGGCGGTCGTAGTTGCGGAATCGCGGGCGTTAGCGGAGGACGGGCTCGAGTTTATCAAGGTAGAGTACTCACCGCTTCCACCAGTCACGTCGATCGAGGCGGCGATTGCCGCTGATGCTCCTGTGTTGCATCCGAAAGTCGCCACGAATGTCGTGAGCGATCGCGAGTTTCGATATGGCGACCCGGAAGGTGCGTTTGCCAAAGCACCACACTGCGTGCAGGTCGAAGCACACTATCCGCGCAATACTTGTACACCGATTGAATGCGCCGTGGTCGTGGCAGAGTTTCTGCCGGGCGACGAAGGCTATGAAGTCACTTCGAACTTCATGGGTCCGTTTTCGTTGCACGCGGTGATGGCAATGGCGCTCAAGCTGCCAGCGAATCGGCTGCGGCATAAAGCGCCCCGCGATTCCGGCGGCAGCTTTGGTGTCAAACAAGCCGTATTTCCCTATGTCGTGCTGATGTGTCTTGCGGCCAGAAAGGCCGGAGCACCGGTCAAATGGGTGGAAGACCGGCTCGAGCATTTGACCGCTGCGACGTCCGCAACGGCACGACTGACTACCCTGAAGGCCGCAGTCGAAAGCGACGGCCGCATCACCGCGCTTTCCTACGATCAGATTGAAGATTGCGGCGGATACCTGCGCGCGCCTGAGCCTGCAACTTTCTACCGAATGCACGGTTGCCTGACTGGCGCTTACGCAATTCCAAACTTGTACGTTCGCAATCGGGTCGCGTTGACGACCAAGACCCCCACCGGCCTTGTGCGGGGATTTGGTGGCCCGCAGGTCTACTTCGCACTTGAGAGGCTTGTTCAGCGTATCTCGGTGGAGCTGAACATCGAGATCCTGGATGTCTATCGACGTAATTTCATACCAGCAAGTGCGTTTCCATATCGGACGCCTTCCGGCGCGTTATACGACTCGGGTAATTATCAAGAGGCGTTGCGGCGTTCGATGTCGGAAGGCGGATACGCGGAACTCGTGGCCCGGCGCGAGTCCGCCCGAAAGGAAGGCCGTATCTATGGCATTGGTTTCGCTGCGATCATCGAGCCGTCTGTGTCGAACATGGGCTACATCTCCACGGTACTGCCGGTGGAGGCGAGACGAAAGGCAGGCCCGAAAAGTGGCGCGATCGCCAGCGCGACCGTAAGCGTTGACTTGCTGGGGGGCGTTGTCGTCACGATTGCATCGACACCTGCTGGGCAAGGCCACATGACCGTCTGTGCCCAGGTGGTCGCTGATGTACTCGGTCTCGATCCCGCAGACATCGTGGTCAACGTCGAGTTCGATACCCACAAAGACGCGTGGTCAGTCGCATCGGGCAACTATTCCAGTCGCTTTGCAGGCGCGGTTGCAGGAACCGTTCATCTAGCCGCGCTGCGCGTGCGGGACAAGCTTTCGCGCATCGTATCCAGGCAGTTTGGTTGCAAGCCCGAAGAGGTGACTTTTAAAAATGGGCGCATCGCGCCGGACGGCGATGACGCGAGGGCGCTTCCATTCACGAGGGCCGCCAGCAATGCGCCCCATTGGGCGCCGGCGCTTTTGCCCGAGGGCGAGGAGCCCGGGTTGCGCGAAACAGTCTTCTGGACTCCGCCGAACATGGAGCCGCCCGACGAGAATGATCGGATCAACACTTCGGCATGCTACGGATTTGCATTCGACATGTGTGGAATCGAAATAGACCGGATCACGGGGCGCGTCAAGATTGATCGGTACGTGACCGCACATGACGCAGGCAAGATACTGAACCCTGCTCTGGCCGATGGCCAGATTCGCGGCGCTTTCGCGCAAGGCCTTGGTGCGTCGTTGCTCGAAGAGTTCAAGTATGGCGCGGATGGCAGCTTCCAGTCAGGAACACTGGCCGACTACCTCATGCCGACCACGTGCGACGTACCGGATCCGATGATTCTTCACCTTGAGACGCCTTCGCCGTTTACGCCACTCGGCGCCAAGGGGCTCGGCGAGGGGAACAACATGAGCACGCCGGCGTGCGTGGCTAACGCAGTCGCAGATGCCCTCGGGATAGAGGATATCCGTCTGCCAGTCACACCGGCCAAAGTGCTTGCATTCATTGGATTGAATGATCCCGAGCCGTCGCGTCCCGAATATCGTGACTCGGCTCCAAAAAAGAAGCCGTCCGGCGGAGGTAAGGCGCTGACAGCTCAAGGCGTCGTCGAACTCGAGGCGACGCCAGAAGCGGTCTTTGCCGTTTTGATGGATCCCGTTGCGTTGGCAAAGGTCGTACCCGGTTGCAATGCACTGGAGACAACGGGTCCAAACCAGTATCGCGCTGATGTCACTGTCGGCGTCGGCATGATCAAGGCGCGATTCGAAGCGAAGATCGGACTTTCGGATATCGAGGCGCCGCGGCGGCTACGCCTCGCTGGCGCCGGTATCTCGCCGCTCGGGACCGCCAAAGGAGAAGGGCTGGTGGAACTGACTCCAACGGTGAAGGGAACCTCATTGTCGTACGACTACGAAGCGCAGGTGTCGGGCAAGGTTGCGGCGGTAGGTGCGCGGATGCTGGAGGGCGCGGCGAAAGTCGTGCTGACCCAACTCTTCGAGTCGCTCGGCCGGCAAGCCTCGGGCAAGGCGGTCGGCGCAGGCAATTCTTGGTTCAAAAAGTTGCTTGCACGCTTTAGGAGGCAATCATGAAACCGTCTCAATTCAGCTACCTGCGGGCCGAGAACACCGAGCATGCTCTCGACGCGCTGCATCACGGTGGGCCGGATGCGCGCGTCATGGCTGGCGGGCAATCGCTGATGGCCGTGCTGAACATGCGGCTTTCCCAGCCACGCTGGATCGTGGACGTGTCGAGTACGGAGGACCTGAACATCGTCGAAGTCGACACTGCAGCGGGGTTCCTGCTCGTGAAAGCGGCCGCTACACAAGGTAGCGTGGAGTGGCGGAAAACACTTGAGCAGGAAGTCCCCCTTCTTCGGCAGACGTTTCCCTACATCTCGCATTTTCAGATCCGCAACCGCGGCACGGTGTGCGGTTCCATCGCCCACGCAGATCCGAGCGCTGAGTTGCCACTCGCGCTAACCACGCTCGGTGGTGACGTCATCCTTCGCTCAAAGAAGAAAAAGCGGGTATTGCGGGCAGACGAATTCTTTCAGGGCATGTTGATGACGGCCCGTGAGCCGAACGAACTCGTCGAAGCCGTGCGGTTTCCCTTGCGAAAGCCTGGGCAACGCTTTGCGTTCAGCGAATTTTCGGCGAGGCATGGAGATTTCGCGCTTGTAGCGTGCGCAGCGGTGGTGACCGATGACTCGATCCGGATCGGCGTGGGTGGCGTAGCGGATCGCCCTGTCGTGGAGTCGCTGCCAAAGCTGGAAGGTGACGATCTTCGCAGCGCACTCAACGATTTGGCGTGGAAGCTCGGAGCGCAGGACGACGCGCACGTGAGCGCGACACATCGAAGGCATCTCGTCAGGCACTTAGGCTGGAAGGTGATACAGGAGGCAACGTGAAAAGAGGCAAGGAGAACAATCCGCTAGATGCTGCCCATCAGCAGGGTGAGCTGAGAAGGATCACCCTGAGGTTGAACGGCGTTGTGCGAAGTGGGGCGTGCGAGCCGCGCGAACTGCTCTCGGACTTTATCCGGCATGAACTGGGAGCGACCGGCACGCACGTTGGCTGTGAACATGGTGTTTGTGGCGCATGCACGGTACATGTCGACGGCGTAGCTTGCCGTTCTTGTTTGATGCTCGCAGTCCAGGCGGAAGGTCGTGGCATCGATACGGTGGAGGGACTGGCTAGCGGCAACACGCTAAGTGATCTGCAAGATGCCTTCCGGCGCCATCACGCGCTTCAGTGCGGATTCTGCACCGCGGGCATTTTGATGTCGTGCGCTGACTATCTGATGCGCGTTCCAGATCCGACTGAAGATGACGTTCGGGAGATTTTATCCGGACATATTTGCCGATGTACGGGCTATACGCCGATTGTCGAGGCCGTGCTCGATGTGGCTGCATTGCGGCGCAACCGAAGTGGTGAAAAGGAGGTCAGTCATGCTTGATCTGGGTCGCACGTTTCTTCAAGCTGTTGAGCGCAGCCCGGCCGCCGTCGCAATTGTTGACGGCAAAGTGGAGCTTACCTATGCGCAATGGCACGCTCAGATTGCTGCGGTCGTCGCAGGATTGCGCCAACTCGGGTTGTCGCGTGGCGACAGGCTCGTCGCGGTTTTGCAGAATCGCCATGAATTGGCAACGCTACATTGGGCTTGTCAGTTTGCAGGAATCCTGATCGTTCCGATAAATTGGCGTGTCAAGCCCGAGGAGCTCGATCACAGTGTGACTGACGCGGGAGCAAAAGCCGTCGTGTACGAACCGGCATCAGAGGAGGCCGTCGCAAACAGCCGCTCGGCGCAACTGGTGACCCGTGTCGCGATCGACGGGGCGGCTGGGGCTTCGGTGCGCTATGAGGACGTAATCGGCGCTGATGAAGGTGACTCCGTCCGGACGCTCGCTCCGGTTTCATCCGCGGACGACTATTCGGTGATGCTTTACACGTCAGGGACAACGGGCGCGGCGAAAGGTGTGCCTCGTCGCCACCGCCATGAGCGTGCGGCGGCGTTGGGCCACATTGCACAGAATGCGTACAAGCGCGGCGAGCGAACGCTCGGCGTCATGCCTCTCTATCACACAATGGGAGTGCGTTCGCTACTCGCGATGGCGATGGTCGACGGCATGTTTGTGTGCGTCCGGCGATGGAGCGCTGCTCAGGCACTCGAGCTAATCCAAAAGTATCAATTGACGTGCCTCTATCTCGTGCCGACTCTGTACCACGATCTACTCTCGGCACCGGAATTTGCACAAACCGATATCGGCTCGGTCAAGCGCCTGGGCTTCGCCGGAGCGCCGATGCACGATGGTCTTTTGAAACGATGCGAAGCGGCTTTCAGACCAGAATTATTCGTCAACCACTACGGATCGTCTGAGGTGTACACATTCAGTTTCGACCAGGATGCAAGGAAAAAACCCGGAAGTGCAGGGCGCGCTGGCTTGAACGCACGTATCCGCATTGTCAAGTACGAAAGTACTGGCGCAGATGAAAGGGCCGGTCCTAACGAAGAAGGGCAAATCATTGCAGATCTTTCTGGCGATGAGGCTTTCGAAGGCTACTGGAATCGCCCGGATGCCGACGCAAAGTCCTTGCGTGACGGCTGGTATTTCACCGGTGACACGGGCTATTTCGATGACGAAGGTGATCTGTACGTTACAGGCCGCGTCGACGACATGATTATCAGCGGGGGAGAGAACATTTCGCCCGTAGACATCGAATCGATCCTGTCGTTACACCCGGCGGTAGCCGAAGTCGCCGTTGTTGGTCTTAAGGACGAGCGTTGGGGGCAAAGAGTTGTCGCGTTTATCAAGCGAATCGAATACGTCGATGGCACGGCCCTTGATGACTTCTGCAGAAATTCTGATCTGGTGAATTTCAAGCGACCCCGGGAATATATCTTCGTGGACGAGATACCGAAATCTCCAGTTGGAAAAATATTGCGTCGGAAGCTGTCTTGCGGAGATTACACGCCTGAGTATTCCGATGAGAAAGCTAGCCAGCAAACGAAGTAACGTCGAAGTCAATTGAGTCCATAAGAGAGGACTCAGTCTGATCCATTTTTCGTGAGCAACTCGTAACTTCGTAATAGATTGTTTGATTCGTATAACTAAATTAATTAATCGAGATTTGACACTGGAAGGAGATCCAGATGGAAGAGGTCCTTGGAAGCCGTGAGGCGGTAGGAAATGCCGGTAGTCGACAGGTGTACGCGGCCGTCGCCGCGTCATGCCTGGGTTGGGCGCTCGACCTTTTTGACCTGTTTGTGGTGCTCTTTGTCGCGCCAATAGTCGGAAAGCTGTTCTTTCCGTCGACGAACGCGATGTTGTCTTTGGCGGCAGTCTATGCTTCGTTTGCCGTCACGCTCCTCATGCGACCGCTTGGGTCCGCGATATTCGGTGCTTTTGCCGATCAGCGCGGCAGAAAGAAAGCGATGATCGTCTCCGTCGTCGGTGTGGGTCTCTCGACCGCGGCGTTCGGCCTCTTGCCTACGGTCTTCCAGGTCGGGGTTCTGGCGCCCGTTGTGTTTCTTGTCTTGCGACTGATTCAAGGCATATTCGTCGGAGGGGTGGTTGCCTCGACTCATACCATTGGAACCGAAACGGTCAGTGCCAAATATCGCGGTGCGGTTTCCGGATTTGTCGGCGGGGGTGGCGCCGGCTTGGGAGCGCTTTTTGCATCGTTGGTCTATCTCGCCGCTTCAGCGATTTTTCCGGGTGATCAGTTTGAGATCTGGGGCTGGCGCTGCATGTTTTTTGCGGGAATCATCAGTTCCGTGCTCGGGGTGTTTGTATTTAACGCCATCGAGGAGTCGCCCGTCTGGTTAGCATTGAACGCGGAAAAGAAGAAGTCCTTAACCGCGGCGCGCGGGAGCGATGCTGTAGAAGGGAAATCGCCGCTGCGCATCCTTTTCTCACTGCAGTATCGGAGAATATTGCTGATCAACCTGCTTCTTACGGTGGGTGGAGGGAGCGGTTATTACCTGACTTCGGGATATCTCCCAACGTTTCTCAAAGTCGTCAATCATGTATCTAACAGTACGGCTGGCGTCATTCTGATGATTTCCAGTCTCGCTGTAATAGTCGCATCGACTGCCGCTGGACATTTGAGTACATTGATTGGAAGAAGGCGATGCTTCATTATTCTCGGCGTCGTCAGGCTCATCTGTTTTCCGGTTTTCTACGTCTGGATGGCGCATGCGAGTAGTGTTGCGATGATTGGACTGTACGCTGTCTTGCTGAGTGCATTGGGCAGCGCGGGGTATGCGCCGATATTGATTTTCCTGAACGAGCGATTTCCGACATCTATTCGTGCAACTGGAACCGGCATTTCATGGAATATCGGGTTCGCCATTGGTGGGATGATGCCTACCGTCGTTTCAATTTTTTCGCGGTCGCCAGCGCAACTGCCCATCGCCCTGGCTGCTGCGCTCTTCATAGTGAGCGTGCTCTATATGATCGGCGCTGTTGTTGTGCCAGAGACTAGTGGCCAGCTAGGGGAAGACGTTTGAGTCTGGATCGGATCGATATCGTGAGTGCGCGCTTTCGCCGTCGTCGTAGCGGGCGTTGAGAAGATCCTCTTTGCCCGGTCTCTTGAACAAGAGCCGGGCGATATGCTCCGGGGAGGTGTTGTTTTTGATCGAACTCCCTGGGCAGGCAATAACCCACTTACATCGGCATCGTGTCTTCGATATTTTCGGATCTCGCCAGGCGTTAATCTCCGGTGCCGAACCTCAAATTTCGGTAGCCTGCGCAATGTGGTTCGCGAAGCGCGTGTCCCTGAAGTACGGGGACGTTTCGTTGCATGGCAATCATCTCGGCGACAATCGATATGGCAATCTCTGCAGGCGTTTGCGCACCGAGGTACAGCCCTATGGGTGCACGTAGGCGATCGATCTGCTGGATGGTCAAATCGAACAGCTTGAGCCGCTCCCTGCGCCTGGCCGTATTAGCTCTCGATCCAATTGCCCCGATATAAAATGCATCGGATTTCAGAGCCTCGAGCAGCGCCATATCATCGAGTTTGGGATCGTGTGTGAGCGTCAGTACGGCAGTATTGCAGTCAATGCCTATACGCATCAGCAAATCGTCGGGCATTTCCCGACTCAACTCGATCTGTGGGATTGACCAGTTATCCAGATACTCGATGCGAGGATCGCACACGATGACATGGTAGCCCAAAGGAATCGCAAGTCTCGCTACATACTCGGATAACTGACCTGCGCCAACGAGGATGGCCCGCATTTTCGGGCCATGGACGACTGATAAGTGGCGGCCATCAAAACTGACATTTTGTGGCGCTGCGAGTGCGCTGAGGGTGGCGTTCCCTGTCGACACGTCAAGGGTTCGCAATATCGTCTCGCCATTCAGCGTGCCGGCGAGTAATTCAGTCAGCTTCGATGCAGCGCTGACTGGCTCAATGACGAGTTGAAGCGTCCCGCCACACGGCAAACCAAAGCGATGTGCCTCCTCAGCCGTCACACCGTACGTGACAAGCTCCGGGCGGATCGATGCCAACTTATGTTGCCTTGCGCGTTCGCCGAGATCATCCTCAATGCAGCCGCCGGAAACCGAACCTTTCATGACTCCATCCGAGCGAATTGCCAGCAGAGAGCCTACCGGGCGCGGAGCGGAGCCCCACGTGTGCACAACTGTGGCCATAAAGACGGGGTACCCGTTCTGCCGCCAATCAATGGCGGCGCTCAAAACTTCAATATCTGCGGTGTCCACAAGTTTCCTCCTTCTCCTCCTTCACAGATGCAGCGGTCACCGACGCAGCTAGTCATGTCACGTAAGTGATGCCCGTTTATGATTTACTAAATACCACCAGGCAGACTCATCAACTTACCTAAAAGTCTGAAGTGGAAAGATGGAAAGCAGGCAGTACAACCGTGCCAATCTAGTTTTCAATACGAGCGGCAGAAAACGATCCGATGCGTATCAAGCGTTGAGAAGTCGTCTCTCCGATCATTTCGGCGGGAAATGCGCTGTAGAGGGGGCGCGGTGAGGTCCACTACGCGATCACAACAGCGGCAGCGTAAGCCGAATGTGTTCCGCAAACGCCGCCGTGAGCGCAGAGGGCCGCTTGCGCCCGAACTTGATCGTGATGCCAACGGCCGGCAAGGGCGGCAGCGCGGGGTCGCCATTGAGAATGGCCAGATCCTGCGGAACGGCCGTTTGCGTCATGACCGCGAAGGCCTGGCCCGAACGCACGAGCGCGGTGAGGCCGGCGAGGCTGCTGCTCGCATACGCGACGCGATAGGCTCGGCCCGCGTGCGCCAACGCCTCGCAGGCCGCGATGTGGTCGAGCGTGTCCGGGTCGGAGAGCGCGAGCGGCAGCGGATCGAAGTGGGCGGAGTCGAGCTCGGGCGAACCGATCCAGACCAGTTGCTCGCGGCGAATGATCTCGTCGTCGGTGCCGACTGCGTCGGCGGACTCGGTGCCGGTCAAAGGCAGCGACACGAGGGCGAGATCGACCGCACGTTTGTCGAGTTGTTCGAAAAGACGTGGTGTGGGAACGCACACGACTTCGACGAGCGCATTGGGATGCTGGCCCGAAAACCGGCGTAGCAAGGAGGGCAGGAACACGGCGGCATAGTCGTCCGGGCAGCCGAAGCGGATAGTCCCCGACAGGCCCGTGCCGCATAGGTCGGACATCGCCTCGTCGTGCAGTCGCAGAATGCGCTGGGCGTGCACCAGCAGGCGCTCGCCGGGGTGGGTCAGCGCAACGCCGCGGCCAGTGCGCTGAAACAGTGGCTGATCGACGATCTCCTCGAGCCGCTTGATCTGCTGGCTCAGCGCCGACTGGGTGCGGCCAACGCGTTCGGCGGCACGGCTGAGCGAGCGCACCTCGGCAATGACCGCGAACGAACGCAGCAGATCGATTTCCAGCGGACGGCTCACGATATTAGCCTCTCTTCTAGCTTGCATAAGAACTATTCGATTCTATAAAACCAGAGCGCCGACTAGACTGCAAGCAAAACCTGCCACCCGAAAAGGAGAAGCCCGTGTCCAGGAACGACGACGAGCAGTTTTGGCGCAATGCGAGGCAGCACCTGATCCGCTATGGCGGCACGTTCGAGCCGATGATCATCGAGCGCGCTCAGGGCAGCTTCGTCTACGACGCCGACGACCGCCCGATTCTCGACTTCACTTCGGGGCAGATGAGCGCGGTGCTGGGCCACAGCCACCCCGAAATCGTCTCGGTCATCAACGAATACGCGGGCAAGCTGGACCACCTGTTCAGCGGCATGCTTTCGCGACCCGTGGTCGAGCTGGCCACGCGTCTTGCCGACGTCACGCCCAAAGGGCTCGACCGGGCGCTGCTGTTGAGCACCGGCGCGGAGTCGAACGAGGCCGCCATCCGCATGGCGAAACTCGTCACGGGCAAATTCGAAATCGTGGGCTTTGCGCAGTCGTGGCACGGCATGACGGGCGGCGCGGCTTCGGCCACCTATAGCGCAGGACGCAAGGGCGTGGGCCCCGCAGCGGTGGGCTCGTATGCGATTCCCGCGCCGTTCACGTACCGCCCGCGCTTCGAGCGCAACGGGCAATACGACTACCTCGCGGAACTCGACTACGCGTTCGATCTCATCGACCGCCAGTCGAGCGGCAACCTCGCGGCCTTTATCGCCGAGCCGATCCTGAGTTCGGGCGGCATCATCGAACTGCCGCCGGGCTATATGGCGGCGCTCAAGCGCAAATGCGAAGAGCGCGGCATGCTGCTGATCCTCGACGAGGCGCAAACGGGCGTTGGGCGCACCGGGATGATGTTCGCGTGCGAGCACGACGGCGTGACGCCTGACATTCTCACGCTATCCAAAACACTGGGCGCTGGATTGCCGCTCGCGGCTGTGGTGACCTCCGCGCAGATCGAGGAAGCCGCGCACGAACGGGGCTTTCTGTTCTACACGACCCATGTGTCCGATCCGCTTCCCGCCGCAGTTGGCCTGCGGGTGCTGGACGTGGTGGCGCGCGACGGACTCGTTGCGCGCGCAAACATCATGGGCGATCGTCTGCGGCGCGGGCTGCTGGACCTGATGGAGCGTTTCGATTGCATCGGCGACATTCGCGGGCGCGGGCTGCTGCTCGGTCTGGAGATCGTCAAGGACCGCCGTACGAAAGAGCCTGCCGACGGCCTTGGCGCGAAGATCACGCGCGAATGCATGAAGCTCGGGCTCAGCATGAACATCGTGCAGTTGCCGGGCATGGGCGGTGTGTTCCGTATCGCACCGCCGCTGACCGTGAGCGAGCAGGAGATCGATCTCGGCGTGGAACTGCTGGGGCAGGCGATCGAGCGCTCGCTTTGAGTACCCGGGTCGCCGCGGCTAAGCCTTGCCGCGCGACCCGGTTTGCGGCCGCGCGAGCGCACGCGCGGGGAGCGGCGTGGACATGACGATGGACGTGCGCGTCTCGCCGTAAAGGTTGATCCGCTGGATCAGGCGCTCCAGGTCGGCCACGCTCGTCGCTACGAGGCGAATTACATAGGAGTCCGCGCCAGTGACGTGATGGCATTCGAGCACCTCGGCAATCGTGCTGAGAAACTTGAGAAACTTCGCCTTCGCGGACTGAGGCACCGTAATGCCGATCAGGGCCGAGATCGCATAGCCGGCGGCAACCGGATTCACGCGTGCCGTGTAGCCCTCGATCACGCCGGCATCTTCTAAACGCCTCACGCGTTCCGTCACCGCCGGAACGGAGAGATGCACCTGGCGCGCGAGCTCGGTATAGGTCACGCGGCCGTTTTCCTGCAGCAGCGCCAGTATTTTCCAGTCCAGGTCGTCCATCATGGCGAAATCTTTAAGGTGAAAGATCCATTTTCCCTTAAATCCCGGCTTCTGCGGATAATCTTCGCAGTCTACGATATCCCCCTATAGAACACGATTTGCGGGGAGAAGGAACATGTTGTTCGTTAAAGCCGTGGCGATGGGATTTTGCATCGCGGCGCCGGTCGGGGCCATCGGCATGCTGTGCATCCAACGCAGCCTGAGCCGCGGTTTCTATTCCGGCTTCGCAACGGGCATTGGCGCCGCGTGCGCGGATGCATTTTATGGCTTGCTCGGCGCGCTCGGCGTGGCCGGTATCGTGGCCGCGCTGCCTATGCTGACGGTGGTTTTGAAGGCGGCGGGCGGTGCGTTTCTCGTGTGGATGGCGTGGACCATCGCGCGTGAGTCGCCTCGTGCGCCGGTCGCCGTGCAGGAGAGCCAGCGCACGCCTGTTACACGTGATTTCCTGACGACGTTTGCGCTGACGCTCTCGAATCCCCTGACCATTTTTTCGTTCATCGCCGCCTTCGCAGCGCTCGGGCCTTTGTCGCCGACGCCGGGCGAGCACGGCGCGCCGGGATGGCTTGCGGTCGCGCCCATGGTGACGGGCGTGTTCGCGGGTTCGGCGGTGTGGTGGCTGTTCCTGAGCGGCGTGACCGCTGCGTTGCGCACGAAGCTGCCGCTCGCGTTCACGCGGGGCATTTCCATTTTTTCCGCCGTTGCGATTGGCGCGTTTGGCGTGGTTCAAATGGTCACGGGACTCGCGCGGCTTGCGTAACGCGTAGTTAGTCCGGCGTTTCGAAACGTTCGAGCGCTCGTGCGACTTCTTCGATATAAGCGTCGGTCAACGCGCAATCCGCGAGCGCCTGCCGGAGCTGGAACACATATTCCGCGTTGGTGCCGAGCGGGCCATGCGCCTGGGCGATGAGACGGGCGACCGTTTCCGGGCTCGAATCGGCCTCGTATTGCCGCGGGCAATCATTTGCGACGAAGGCGAGAGCGTGGCGCTTTTCGCCCGTGGCGAGCGTCACGGTGGTCCACTCAGGCGTGTAGGCGCCCGTGAGCATCTCACGGGTCCAGAGAATGTGAAGCTCTTCCTCGAGCGAGGCGGCGTCGAGCCGCAGCGCCACGCCTTGCGTATCGCCGCCGCGTTCGAGCGCGAGCATGCGGCCGGGGCGCTGTGGCGTGCCGCGCCCGCCGAACAGGCGAATGCAAAAACTCCTGCGCCAGCCGTGCAGCGTGGCCAACGCGCGCTGGTCGAAGCGCGAGAGCGGATTCCACATGAGCGAACCATAGCCGAACACCCAGATGTCTTTGCCCGCGGGGCGCTTCGCCATCGTTTCGGCGAGCGACTGGTCGATCTGGGTTTGCGTCCAGAGAATTTCCGGCGGGAGATGGCTGAAACTCTCGAGAAACGCACCGGAGCGAATGGCGTCTCTGTTTAGCATGGCGTTTGCGGGGTTGTGGAGGCTATGTGATGAAGTATGCGTTCGGTGCGTGCGTGGATAAAGTGGCTCGAGCGTGATGCTGCGTTCAGCTGGGGACGACAATCGGAGTGCGCTAGCGCCGCTGAGATGCCGGAGCCGTCAATCACCTGGCGGTGCGTAACCAAGCTCGCGCTGGTGTCGGATCGAGAGGACCACGGCGCGCGTCTCGGAGTGGGCATACAGGATCACGTGCGATCGCAGTACGTATTCGCGGAAATCGGGTACGCCAGCTTCGGTTGCCAGACGCTTTAGCTTCTCGAGCCGTGTCTGCCCCTCAATGGTCTGCGCCGCAAGGAACTCGGCGGGGCGGCCGAGTTGCGGATGAATCATCACGAGATCGCGGAAGCGAAAAATCTGCTCCCAAAGGTCATCCATGCGCTGCGGCGCTGACAACGAGTCCTGCTCCAGCATGAATTCGCTGATCGCTTCGAGGCGCTCTTCGAACGTTTCTGCAAAATCGACCCGGATCATTTGCGCGACTCAGCGCGTCGTCGCATCGACTCCCGAATGTCCTCCAGGGACTTTGTGCGTCCGGCGAGCGCGTCCTTTAGCCCCTTCTCAGCGTCATCGATCATGATCAGCCGGCCGTACTCGGCCTCGAGGGCGTGATAGAAGTCGAGCTTTTTCGCGTCGACGAGTGCGACAAAGGCTGCGCCATTCTTTGTCAGCACTTTTTCGGCACCGGCGACGACGTCGTCCGCCAGTTCGGTTAGCCGTGCGCGTGCTTCGCTGATCGGGACGACGTCTTGGGCACGAATAGACATGAACGTCTCCTTTACAAAATTCGTTAACGAAAACATACACATGGGAAGTTGGGTGGTCAAGCCGCCCTCCGTACTTCCCCTAGGACCGCCCCATCAATGATAACGCTACCATTCACCATCACCTCGTCACCGGGCGGTGCAATCGGCCCCCGGCCTTCGGCGGCTTTTTTTATCCGTCGAAATGGTAGCGTTATCATGGAGAACCCCTTGTCCCAAGTCCGCAAGAAGCCCGAAGACCTGCGCAGCTACCGCTGGTACGGCGTCAACGACCTGCGCTCGTTCGGCCACCGCTCGCGCACCGCGCAGATGGGCTATCACTCGTCCGATTACCTGGGCAAGCCCGTGATCGCCGTGGTGAACACGTGGAGCGAGATCAACTCGTGCCACACCCACTTCAAGCAGCGCGTGGAGGAAGTGAAGCGCGGCATCTGGCAAGCGGGCGGCTTTCCGGTCGAGATGCCCGTCATGACGCTGGCCGAGCCGTTTCAGAAGCCCACCACCATGCTCTACCGCAACTTCCTCGCGATGGAGACGGAGGAACTGCTCAAGTCCTATCCGTTCGACGGCTGCGTGCTGATGGGCGGCTGCGACAAGACCACGCCGGGTCTGTTGATGGGTGCGATCAGCATGAACCTGCCCGCCATCTATCTGCCCGCCGGGCCGATGCTGCGCGGCAACTGGAACGGCCGCACGCTCGGCAGCGGCTCGGACACCTGGAAGTACTGGGCTGAGCTACGCGCGGGCAAGATCACTGAAGACGAGTGGAAGGGCATTGAGAGCGGCATCGCTCGCTCGCCCGGCCATTGCATGACGATGGGCACGGCCTCGACGATGACGAGCGCGACCGAAGCGCTCGGCCTCACGCTGCCCGGCTTCTCGTCGATTCCGGCGGCTGACTCGCGTCACGCACAGTATGCGTCGCTCACCGGGCAGCGCATCGTCGAGATGGTCTGGACCGACCAGAAACCCTCGGACATTCTCACCGCAAAGGCCTTCGACAACGCCGTGACCACGGTGCTCGCGATGTCAGGTTCGACCAACGCCATCGTGCACCTCGTGGCCGTGGCGCGCCGCGCGGGCATCGATCTGACCACGGCGCGCTTCGACGAACTCGCGCGCGTGACGCCCGTGCTCGGTAATATCCGCCCCGCCGGCCAGTATCTGATGGAGGACTTCTATTACGCGGGCGGCCTGCGCGCGTTGCTCGTGGAACTCGGCGACCTGATCGATGGCACGCAGATGACCGTGAACGGCAAGACGCTTGGCGAGAACATCGCGGGCGCGGAGATCTTCAACGACGACGTGATCCGCACGCGCAGCAATCCGCTCGTCGCGCGCGACGGCCTTGCGGTGCTCACGGGCAATCTCGCACCGGACGGCGCGGTCATCAAGCCCGCGGCGATGGAGTCGCATCTGCTCAGGCATCGTGGCCCCGCCGTGGTGTTCAAGGACTACAACGACATGGCGGCGCGCATCGACAGCGACGATCTCGACGTCAGCGCCGATTCCGTGATCGTGTTGCAGCACGCGGGCCCGGTAGGCGCGCCAGGTATGCCCGAGTGGGGCCAACTGCCGATTCCGCAAAAGCTGCTCAAGCAGGGCGTGCGCGACATGCTGCGTATTTCCGACGCGCGCATGAGCGGCACGAGCTATGGCGCGTGCGTGTTGCACGTTGCGCCCGAATCGTTCGTGGGCGGGCCGCTCGCGTTCGTGAAAGACGGCGACATCATCGAGCTCGATGTCGAGGCGCGGCGCCTGCATCTGCATGTGAGCGACGCTGAGCTGGCGGAGCGCAAAGCGGCGTGGACGCCGCCGAAGCGGCCATTCGAGCGCGGCTTCGGCGTGATGCATCAACTGCACGTGACGCAGGCGAACAAGGGCTGCGATTTCGATTTCCTCGAAACGCCAGCCGCCACGGCGTGCGAAGCCCACGGCGCCGAACCGGAAATTCACTAATCTCCACGATAGAAGCCATCACCGATCATGACCGCACCGAACCAGCCTGTGAGCGAAGCCGCGCTCGAACAACTCCGTCACGTGAGCACCGCCACGCTCACGACTCAACTTTTCAAGCGCGGCCTGCGCAACGTGTTTCTGCAGGGCGTGGCGCCGCTCGTGAAGCCCGAGCCGGGCACGGCGAATCTCGTCGGCCCCGCGTTCACGCTGCGCAATATCCCGGCGCGCGAGGACCTCGACCATGTGGGCGTGTTCCAGAATCCGGACCACCCGCAGCGCAAGGCCGTGGAAACCGCGCCTGTGGGCAGCGTGCTCGTACAGGACTGCCGTGGCGACCGCACCGTCGCTTCGGTGGGCTCGATTCTCGCACTGCGCCTCGCCAAGCGCGGCGTGGCGGGCATGGTCTCGGACGGCCCGGTGCGCGACAGCGGCACGATCGCGGCGCTTGGTCTGCGTATCTGGTGCGCGGGCGCGAGCGCGCCGCTCAATCTCGCGAAGCATCACGCCGTGGACCTGAACGTGCCGATCGCATGCGGCGGCGTGCCGGTGTATCCGGGCGATATCGTCGTGGGCGATGCCGACGGCGTCGTGATCGTGCCGCACGAAATGGCCGAGGAAGTGGCGCGCGACGCCACCGAGCAGGAGCGGCTCGAGGCGTTCATCACCGAGCGCATCGAGTCCGGCCTTGCGCTGCGCGGCACGTATCCGCCGAACGAGGAAACGCTGGCGGCGTATCGCGCATGGTGCGAGCAGCAGGCAAAATAAGCAGGACATAAGCTGGACGATATCGATAAACAGAAGCCCGCGCGCGACGCGGGCTCAGGAGACAACGTGAACGATGCCACCGCAGCGATCGACGAGCCGCGTTTGATCAACCGCATGGGCTGGCGGCTGATGCCGCTGCTCGGCGTGCTCTACCTGGTCGCGTATATCGACCGCTCCAACATCGCCTTCGCGAAGCTGCAGATGCTCGGCAGCCTTGGGCTTTCCGAAGTCGCGTACGGGCTGGGCGCATCGCTCTTCTTTATCGGCTATCTGCTGTTCGAGGTGCCGAGCAATGTGCTGCTCCACAAGTACGGTGCGCCGCGCTGGATGGCGCGCATCATGTTCACGTGGGGCGTGGTGACGATTCTGCTCGCCTTCACGCGCAATGCCACGATGTTCTACATCCTGCGCTTCTTGCTGGGGGCCTCCGAAGCCGGGCTTTATCCCGGCGTGATCTATTACCTCACGCTGTGGTTTCCGCAGCGCCACCGCGTGCGCATGCTCGGTTACTTCACGGTGGGCAGCAGCCTCGGCAACATGATCGGCGCGCCCATCTGCGGCTGGCTGCTCGACAAGGGCGGACTCTTCGGCCTGCAAGGCTGGCAACTCGTGTTCGTCGTCACCGGCATTCCATCGGTACTGCTGACGATTGTCGTGCTGTACCTGTTGCCGCAAGCCCCGCAGCAGGCGAAGTTCCTTTCCGAAGGCGAGAAGCGCTGGCTCATGCACACGCTCTCGACCGAGAGCGCGGCCGCGCGCGGCAAGGCGCGCCACGGCTCGGTGCTCAGCGTGCTCACGGAGCCGCGCGTGCTCGGCATGGCGTTCTACTACATGATGCTGTCGATTTCCGTGTACGGCGTGAGCTACTGGCTGCCTACGCTCGTCAAGGGCTTTGGCGTGAGCAACACCACGAACGGGCTGCTCAACATCATTCCCTGGCTGCTGGCGACCATTGTGCTCGCCACGCTGCCTTCGCGGCTTCGCGCGAGCAATCATGCGACCATCGCGATGCTCGTGTCGTCGCTGCTCGGCATGGTGTTCTTCGTTTCGTCGGTGTTTTTGCCGGGCCACGCGCTGCGCTTTGCCGCGCTGTGCCTTGGCGCGCCGTGCATGTATCTGCTGATTCCGTGCTTCTGGACGTTGCCGCCCAAGTTCCTGTACGGCGCACGCGCCGCGGCGGGCATTGCGGCGATCAATTCGCTCGGCAATATCGGCGGGTTCATCGCGCAGAATCTCGTGCCTTTCGTGAAGCAGGCAACGGGCAGCACCCGCATGCCCATGCTCGTGCCTGCCGCGTGCATGGTGATCTTCGCGATCGTCACGGCCATGATCCTGCGCCGTGGAGATCGCACGGCGCAGACGGTTGACGGCACGCCCTTGCCGAACAACGCACGCTAGCCTGCGAGGCGCATTCGCTACAATAGCCGCGCCTTGCCCACACCCGTTCACGTTCATGTCGACCATCAAACCCGCTCCGAGCATCGAACACGCGGACGCCACCGTGCGCACGAAGCGCACGCGCGGCGGCCCCAAGGGCCTGCGTATCACCGACGTCGCGGCGCAAGCGGGCGTCTCGCCCATCACGGTTTCGCGCGTGTTCAACAATCCGGAGTCGGTCGCGCCGGAAACGCTCGAGCGCGTGCGTCAGGTCGTGCAGAAACTGGGTTATGTGCCCAACCGGCTAGCGGGTGGTTTGTCGTCGGCGCGCTCACGCCTCATCGCGGCCATCGTGCCGACGGTTTCTCACTCGCTGTTCTCGGAAACCATCCAGGTGTTCAGCGAAACGATGTCGCGCGCGGGCTACGAGGTGCTGCTCGCATTGAGCGGCTATAGCGCGTCGAACGAAGAGAGCCTGCTCGATACGGTATTGAGCCGCCGTCCCGAAGGCGTGCTGCTCACGGGTGTCGCGCATACCGATTCGCTGCGCGAGCGCCTGAAGAACGTCGGCATTCCCGTGGTCGAAACGTGGGACATGACCGATACGCCGATCGACATGCTGGTGGGTTTTTCGCACTACCAGATCGGCGCGGCGGTGGCGGCGCATTTTCTCGCGCGCGGCGCACGCCGTCCCGCGCTGATCTCCGCCAACGACGCGCGCGCGCTCGCGCGGCGCGCCGGCTTTCGCGATCGGCTTGCGCAAGCAGGCATCGAAGACGTGCCCGAAGAACAGGTCGCGCCGCCGAGTTCGGTCGCGCACGGCAAGCGCGCGCTGCCCGAACTGCTCGCGCGCGCGCCAGAGATCGACGCCGTGTTTTGCGGCTCGGATCTGCTCGCCATCGGTGCGCTCGGGGCTGCTCGACAGATGGGCGTCCAGGTGCCCTCGCAACTGGCGATTTGCGGCTTCGGCGATCTGGAGTTTGCAACCGAAACTACGCCGCAGCTAACGACGGTGCGCGTGGAAGGTACGCGCATCGGCGTGAACGCCGCACGCTTTCTGCTCGACCGCCTGAGCGGCGAAGTGCGCGTGACCGAGTCTCGCGCGCTCGACGTGGGGTTCACGATCGTGGCGCGCGAGTCGGCTTGAGTCGCTTCGTGTCGCTCTCAGGCTGCAGCTACGCTTTCCAGCGTTTGCTCAGGCCCGCTGCGCGGACTCGCAATGTCAAAGTGGCTTGCCAGCATATCGACCACGTTGTCGGCCATGCCCCTGCGTGTTTCTTCGGTAGCCGAACCAATATGCGGCGTGAGCACGACGCGCGGGTTGTCGATCAGCGCTTGCGGCACGTGCGGCTCGTGCTCGAACACGTCGAGCGCCGCGCCTGCGATTCGTTGCTCATCGAGCGCGGCGATCAGCGCCTTTTCATCCACCACGGGGCCGCGCGCAATGTTGATGAGGAAGCCTTGCGGGCCGAGCGCGTCGATCACGGCCGCATTCACCAGATAATGCGTTTGCGGCGTGAGCGGGCAGGTGAGGATCAGCATGTCGCTATCGGCTGCGAGACGCATAACGTCGTCGTAGTACGGCAGATCGACGTTCTTGCGGTTCGGCCCGTAGTACGCGACTTGCGAGCCGAACGCCTTCAGCCGCTTCGCGATTGCCGCGCCGATCATGCCGAGCCCGACAATGCCGACCTTCATGCGCGAAATCGAACGGCCCAGCGGCAGCGCGCCGTGCGCGGGCCACTTGCCGGAGCGCACATACGCGTCTGCCTGCACGATGTCGCGCGTGAGCGCGAGCGCAAGTCCAATAGCCGTGTTCGCGACATCTTCGGCCAGCACGTGCGACGCGTTCTCGATGCGGATGCCGCGCGCCTGCGCGCTTTTCACGTCGAGGTTGTCGAGGCCGGCGCTATAGCTCGCGATGATCTCCAGCGCGGGCAGGGCGTCGAGAAACGCCGCGTCGATCTTCGTCTTGCGCAGCGCGATGCCGCGAATGGATGCGCCATGCTTCGCGAGGAATGCGGCGGCTTCATCCGGTTCCTCCGGCAGATCGAGCATCGTGAAGAGCGACGCGAGTTCCGCCTGAGTGCGTTCCGGCAATTCGGCTGCGTTGAGAATGATGGGTTTTGCCATGATGAATCGATGAATCCTTGCTTCGTTTAATGCGTGGGCTCGCGCGCTTAGTTGACTGTCAGCTGACTTTCACGCGCTCGATGCGCCCCATGAACACGAGATAAACCAGCGCCGCAACCACGCAGTGTGCCGCGACAAAATAAAGACCTGCCGTGTAGCCGCCCGTTGCCTGCACGATATAGCCGAACACGATAGGCGTGACGATACCGCCAATATTGCCGATGCAGTTGAAAATCGCGCCGGCGAGTCCCACGGCTTCGCGCGGCGCGGTATCGCACGCAATGGCCCACGTGCCCGCGCCGGCGGCGGCGCCTTTTCCGAAGAACGCGAGCGTCATCAACAGGACGATCACGGTGTTGCTCTCGGTGAACGCCGAGAACACGATGCAGCAGCCCACCGCCATGCCGACGATATACGGCGTCTTGCGCGCCCACGAAACGCTCCAGCCATGCCGGATCAGCGAGTCGGAGATCGCACCGCCCGCAATGCCGCCGACAAAGCCAGCGATAGCGGGCAGCATCGTCGCGAGGCCGGCCTGCATGACGTTCATGGCGCGCGCCTGCACGAGGTAGATCGGAAACCACGTGATGAAGAAGTAGCTCAGCGCGATAACGCAATACTGGCCGATATACGAGCACCAGAGCATGCGGTTGCCCAGCAGCATGCGCAACGCCTTGCCGGACACGGCGGGGCGCGACAGGCGCTCGAGTTTCGAGTCGATGTCGATCATCGCGCCGCCCGCGACGAGGTGGTCGAGTTCGGCGGGCGACACGCGCGGGTGCTTGCGCGGCTCGTGCATCACGCGCATCCAGACTCCGGCGGAGGCAATGCCGATCAGGCCGAGCGCGAAGAACGGCGCGGGCCAGCCGAACTTGCCGGTGAGCCAGCCCGCGAACGGCGAGAAGATCGCGACGGCGAAATACGATGCGGACGCAAACAACGACGTGGCGAAGCCGCGCTCTTCCTTCGGGAACCACATGACCGTCACGCGGCTATTGGCGGGGAAGCTCGGCGCTTCGATCAACCCGAGCGCGAAGCGCAGGGCGAACAGGAGGCCGAGCGCCACAGACAAGTCGGAAGTCACTTTGCCCACGAAGCCGACGAGTATCGTCGCGAGCGACCACAGGATCAGCGTGGCGGCGTACATGACTTTCGTGCCGACGCGGTCGAGCAGCAGGCCGCCGGGAATCTGCCCGACCACATAGGCCCAGCTGAACGCCGAGAGCACGTAGCCGAGCTGGATAGGGTTGAGCCCGAATGCCTTCGCGATCCCTGGCCCGGCAATCGAGAGGATCGCGCGGTCTGCGTAGGCGACCGTCGCGAGCAGCAGGATGGCGGCCAGAATCGTGTATCGCGTGCGGGTGGTGCTCGTGGCTTCGGTGGCGGCGTAGCCGGCGGTCCTCTGCGTTGACATCGATGTCTCCAGTCCCGCGCTCGAGGCCGCGGGTATCATTATCGATCCGTACCCGCAAGCATCGTCTCCATGCCCGGGGCAGATTGACTGTATTTGACGCACCCCGCTAATACGCGTCAACCTTGATTAAGACAATCAACCTGAATATTCGTGGATAACTAGTGGAAATCTGGATGACACAGGAGGAGGCGTGCGATGCGCTGGGCGTGCGCAAGCAGACGTTGTATGCGTATGTGAGCCGCGGGCGCATCGAAGTCCGCTGGGACCCGGAGCACGCAAGCCGCAAGCTGTACCGCGGCTCGGACGTTGCGGCGCTCAGGAAGAAGCGCGATCTTGGCCGCGCCCACAAGAGCATCGCGGCAAGCACGATGGCGTGGGGCGAGCCCATCATCAACACGCGCATTTCCACGATCGCGCGAGGTCGGCTGTACTACCGCGGGCACGACGCGGTCGAACTTGCGAGCGAGGCGACGCTCGAAGCAGTCGCCCAATGTCTATGGGAAACGCAAGCTGCGCCGGTCTTTCCCACCTGCCACGACGACGTGAGCGTTCCCGAGGGCGCGCCGCCGCGTGCGCGGGTGTACGCGTCGATCGCGCTTGCCGCGGCGCAACCGCGTACGAGCGGCGCGCTCGACGCAGCACGGTTGAACGAGGAGGCGGCGCGCCTCGTGGGCCGCTTCGCGAGCGCCTTCATCGGGCCGGACGATCTCGGCCGCTTCGGCGAAAGCGGCGCGCTGCATTTGCGCCTTGCGCGTGCCTGGCGGTGCGAAGCGCAGGCGGACTTGCTGCGGCGTGCGCTCGCGTTGCTGGCGGACCAGGAACTGACGACGTCGGCGTTTGCGGCGCGCGTGGCGGCATCCACGGGGGCGTCGCTCGGCTCCTGCATGCTGGCGGGCCTGGCCGCGTTCGCGGGCCCCTTGCACGGCGACGCCGCATTACGCGTGCAGGCGCTGCTCGGTGAGGTGCGCGATGCGGGCGTGGCGGCGGCGGTCGAGCGCTGGCTGAAGTCGAACGGGCCGCTGCCGGGTTTCGGACACGAACTTTACCCGCAAGGCGACCCGCGCGCGGCGGACCTGCTCGCGGCGTTCGACGCGCCGGACGACGTGCGTGCGCTGATTGATCACGTTCACGCATCGCTCGGTCTCGCGCCGACGATCGACATCGCGCTCACCGCGCTTTCCAGCTATTGCCGTTTGCCAGAAGACGCCGTGTTCGCGATATTCGCCATTGGGCGCAGCGTGGGCTGGATGGCGCACGCCATCGAGCAGATGACCAGCGGCACGCTGCTGCGGCCGCGGGCCAACTATATCGGCCCTTCCGGCGCTGACACCGGGAATCATCAGGAGTATTGAGGGATGGCCCCAGCCGCGCCCATGCCCGACGCGGCCGTGAACGTTCGGCACTCAGTGACCCAGACCGCTCGCCGCGATCTGCCGCTCGACGAACTGCGCGAACAGCGTATGCGTGTGCGTGGTCGGATGAAGGTCGTCGGCGAACATATAGGTCTGGTCGGCGTTGGCCGCGACGTAGGTGGCGGGCGAGCAGAGCAGCGAGGTGTTATCCGGCGTTTTCGACGGGTCGCACGCCTGGGCCGTGTTGGACACGGTAAAGCCGCTTGCCTGGAAGTTCGCCACGAGCTGCGTGATCCACGTGTATGAATCGATCTGGATGACCTTGCCTTGCAGCCCATTCGTCTGCAACGCGCCGTTCAAGGTCGAGTTGAAGAGCTGCGAGAGCTGGGTCAGATTCGCGCCGCCGTCGGCTGAGGCGATGCCCTTGGGCGAGAGCCCGACGTTCGGCACGTTGATCACCACGACATGCGTGGCGCCGGCCGCCACGATCTGCCCGACAACTTGAGCAAGCGTCGTGGCGGCAGCCTGCACGACCGTATTGGCGGTAGGCGGGTTGCCCGCGCGCAGCACGTCGTTCGCGCCTGCCCAGACCAGCACGAGCTGGCCGGAGTTGAAGGTGCCGTGAGCGGAGAGATAGCTCGAAACCTGCGTGTTGACCGGCATCTCGATGTTGCCGATTACGTCCGAGAGGAAGTCGTACTGGTTGGCCGGCGTGGCGACCGTCGAGCCGCCCTCCGCGTAGCCGAAGCCCCCTTGCGCGCTCAGCTTGTGATCGAGGCCGACGGTGTACGCGGCGCTCAGGGTGTCCCCATAATATTGCGCGACGTCCTGGGACCAGACCTGGCCGGGATTGGTCGTGAACCGGCCGCCGCCCACGGCGCTCGCCAGCGGCGCGTAGGTTCCGACGTCGGAAAGACTGTCGCCGAACGAGACGATCTGCAGTTTGACGCCGCCCGCCGGCGTGCTCGTGGTGCTGCTCGAGCCACCGCCGCCACCGCCTCCGCCACCGCCTCCGCAGGCCGCGAGCAAGAAAATCAGTCCGGCGGAAATTGCCACCCGAATCCGGTAATCGATCGTTGCCATTGTGCCCCCCTTACCGCTCGACGCGGTTGCGCCCGCGACCGGATAGGGCGGGCCTTAGTGGGCTAGCAAAAAGGATGCGCGCAGCCTACAAATAGCTGACTTGGCTTGAGGGGGGCGTTAGAGCACCAGCATTTCGAGCCGGTTGCCGCCCAGCGCTTTCGCACTGTAGAGCGCCGTGTCGGCGGCGGCCAGCAGGTCGGAGAGCGTGGACGCCTCATACCCATGCTGTGCGAGGCCGATGCTCACCGTGGCGCGTATGTCGACGTGCGTCACGGTCTGGGCGAAATGCCTGGCGATCGCTTCGCCCACCGCTTTGGCACGCAGGCGGTCATGGCCCGGGAGCAGGGCGGCAAATTCTTCACCGCCTATGCGCGCGAGGATCATGTCGGGTCCCATCGCGTTACGGGCAATATCCGCAAAGGTTTTGAGGACTTCGTCGCCGGTCTTGTGGCCGTAGCGGTCGTTGATGGTCTTGAAGTGGTCGAGATCGAAGGCGAGAAGCGAAACGGGCTGACGCCCCCCGATGTCGCTCATCACACGCTCGCCTTCTTCGAAGAACCAGCGGCGGTTGCCAAGGTGCGTGAGGTAATCGGTTTGGGATTCGCGCAGGAGCTGCCCGTGGGTTTCCTCGCGAATCAGCTTGAGCAAGGCCATGGGCAGCACGATCGAATACAGCACGCCTTCATACATCGTGATCTTGCTGACGAGCGCGACGAAACCGTCTCCATAGCGGCTCCCCAAAAACGGCAGCACGAACGTTCTAAACAGGTAAAAGAGCGCGTGGAATCCCGTGACGAACGTCGCGACGTGGCGCGATTGCACCGATTGAACGCCTTTCATGCCATCGCCGCGCAGCAGTTCGAGCGAGGTCATGGCGCTCACCAGCGCAATGGGAAACGCGCTTGCGTAGTACCACATGTCGGCGGGATGCCGCGCGCCCCATGTGGCCCATGTCAGCGCGATGACAACGAGCAGGACGATCGAAGCCGCCCGGTATTTCCGGGCGTTCAACGTCGCTACGCCATGCAGCACCAGCAGATAGCCGGCCATGATGACGAGGTTGCTCAGCGCGGCGCCCCATACGCCGGGCAGATCGGCGCGCACGAGCACCGCGGCGCAGCCGGTTGCGAGGGTGGCGTATCCCGCGGCCAGTATCCGCAAGGCCTTGCTGCGCGCGGGATGCGTTCGATGTTCCCAGAGCGTGATCAGGGAGCTGGCTAGCAGGGTCCCGATCAGGAGAAAGTAGATGGTAAGTAGATCGACGTGCATCGCTGGCGTGAGGCTTCTACGCCGGTACATCGCGGCGAACGGCGCATTTTACGCCGAAACTTAATACTGCGATGCACGTTCCCCAATTGTCGCCAGCGTGAGCGCGGTGTGCCCGTGCGGCTTCATGCGTCGCGCCCGGCCTCGATGCGTTCCGTATCGAGCCCGAACCGGTCGAGCGCGCGGCTCACCGAATGATCGACCATTTCCTGCAGGCTCGCGGGCTTCGCGTGAGAGGCTCGACTCGTACCCGCGCGTGAGTTCGGCCGCGCGGGAGATCACGAGATGCGTCTCGACCTCCATCTCGCGCAAGAGGCGCAGCGTGCGCTCCGCATAGATGAAACCGGTGGCGCCCGTCACGCCGACGATCAGCCGCTTGCGGCCATTCAAGGCGCGCTTACTCATGATCGTCTCCGAACAGCGTGGGGGCGAATGGCCGCGGATCCACCTCCTTGAACTTCGCCCGCACGAATTCGTCGCGCATGGCCCACATCACGTCGTCGGTGTCGAAGGGATCGACGTCGGCGTCCACGAGGATCGCGTGCTTGAGTTCCGAATACACGCCGAGCGCGATGATCGCTGCCTGCCGCGCGCGGCCGTCGTCGAAGGCCGACTGCTTGTTGACCTGCAGCACCGCGAGCAGCTTGCCGCCGCCGGCCGTGTGCGCGTACACCTGGCTCACGAATAATCCTGCATCGCAAGCCAATGCCGAATCATCCGCGCCTGATCCGCATCGAGCGACTTGAGCACCTGCTCGGCAGGCTCATGCCGCAGCGCTTCAACCACAGGCGCGAGCGAAGCATCGCAAAGATGCCAGATGCCGAGCGGCTGGTCCGGGCTCGCGACAACATCCGCTTCGGCAATCATGCCGCCATCGATCACGGGCGCACGCCCCACGTTCAGTTCGTTGAAATCGGCGCTCACATGAGCGGGCCGGTCGTCGGGCCACGCGCCCCGCGTTTGCCAGAACGGCTGCGTGCTCCAGCGCTGTTCGAGCGCATAGACATCGCGACCGGTGCGCGCAAAACGCATGAACAACTGTTCGATACGCTGCTGGTGAAAACGCAGCGCGAGTGGCGCGCGCTCGGGCCGCGCGAGCAAAGTGTGGATCACCGCGGGCGCTTGCAGCGCAGAGGTGAGCGACTGGAACACGCCATGGCCCGCAAGCGGATCGACGGCCATCGCGGCGTCGCCCACGCGCAGCCAGTTGTGGCCGCCGGTGCGGCCGCACAGTGTGGCGGTGCTGCTGCGTGCGTAGAGACGCGCGTCGTTCGCGGCGTCGCCAGCGAAGAAGTCGCTGGCTAGCGGCGAGTGCCGCATGCGCTCGCAAAACGCGAGCAACTCATCGCGCTGCGGCAGTTCGGGGTTCGTGACGTCGAGCGTCAATTGCCAGTAGCAACGGCCGTCGCCTAGCCGCGCCATCCACGCCCATCCGGCCGGCAGGCTTTCCACCGCGGTGGCGGCCGCGCCCGGGCGGCCCTTCCATACGTTCAGCAGGCTCACGGTTTGCGGACCGCGCGTGGCGTCGCGCAATAGCGGCGCGAGGCGGCCGCGCGCTTCGACAAGAAAGTCAGCGCGCAACGTGAGCGGTCCGTCGGCGGTTTCGATCATGAGGTCGTGACCCGCGGACGAGGACTGCAGCGAGCGCACGTTCGCTTCGATCACGTCGACGCCCGCACTGCATAGATCCTCGCGCAGGGCCGCATCGAACACGCGTCGGTCCACGAGGAATTCGGCGTCGAGCGTTTGCAGCGCGCCGTTCCAGAGCGTCGTGCGCACGCAGGGTCCCTCGCCGCAACTGGCTGCGCGATGCAGGCCCGCGCGGCGCAGCGCTTCGATCACGCGTACCGACAAAGTTTCGGCAGCGTCGAAGCGGCGCCAGTCGCTCACCACCTGCACGCGATAACCGAGCCCCGCGAGCGCGCGCGCAACGGCTGCGCCCGCTGGCCCCGCGCCGAGCACGACGATGCTGGCGGCATTCATGACCCACGCACTCGCGAATGTACACACGCGAACCTGCTCGCGAACATGATGTGCGTGGTGGCATGAAGGGGAGGAAAGTATCCGTGCATGCTGTCCCCCGTGGAATCATGGCGCATCGCTACGCGACCCCTGCGCTGCGCTTGCATTGAGTGAGAACTAATCTGGCATAGATGCCGCGATAAAGCTATCCGGTCAAAGGAGGATTTCGGTAGCGGAAATCCCGCATTCCCATGCGCAATGCGTATGAACGATCGTGCGCTGTAATTGCTTTGCGAATAGGCAATGCGTACCGGGTAGCGGCGTACATCGATCGTCTGTATTCCTCACAAGGATGCGTCGATGCAGCGAGGCAAAGCGGGGACAGGCCGCGATATTGCTAGCGAGGCGAAGCGGCAGACAGGTTCGCAGGAACGCCATCCTGCCATTCGCTCCAATGCGCAACGATGGTCTGCACGAGCGGATGGCCCGCGCGATAGAGGTTTTCCAACGCGGGGGCGAAGCCGCCCTGGCTCGCATAGTTCAGCAGATTCGCCGCATTCGATTCGCCCGCATACGGACGATCGAAGTCCGAGCCCGCGCGCAGCACCGCCACGCGGTCGAGGTCCACGCGTTGCGCACGCGCCGCACGGCTGAGCGCTTCGAACGTGGCGTTGTCCTCCTGCTGCGTCATGCAGTACACACCTTGTCCACCTGTCAGTTGGCGCGTGAACTCGCTGGCCCGCGCGCCGAGCGCCTTGCCCGACCACCAGGTATCGTCGGCGACCGAATCGCAGCGGATCACCGTGGGCGGGCGTTTCGCGCTTGGGTAAGCATATTTCGCGCGCGCGGCCTGGGCCTGTGCGCTATCGGCGAGCGTCACGTCGTGCGAGATCGCCCAGGCGGCTTCGGTGAGCCTCGGGTTCAGGCGGAATACCTCGGTGCGATAGTCGAGCGCTGGCTTTTCGTTCGGGCCTTTTGTATTGATGCCGAGATAGCCGGTGCGCCAATCGCGCGGGCGGCCATCGCCGTCGATTTCCCACTGCAGGCCGAAATCGACGAGCCAGTCCGACCAGGCCGCCGAGCCGATCGTGCCATGCTCGGGGTTCACGCCCGCAATGCCCGCGATGAGAAAGTAAGTCTTGCGCAGGTCGAACTGCGGCGCGAAGGCGAGGGCCATGGTCGAGGCGGCGGCGTTCGCGTGGCCCATGCCGGTCGTCATCACGCAGACGTCGTCGGCGTTGCATTGCACGTTGGGGTAGTCGGGCGAGAGGCCCGCGATCGTCACGGACTCCCAGGGACCGAGGCGTTCGAGCCACGTCTTCGCTTCGGGCGCAAACATGGTCACGATCATGACTTTCACGGCACGGCCGTGTGCGCTTGCGCCTGCCTGCACGAAGGCCGCAGGCTGCGCAGAAAGCGCTCCTGTGTCCTGTTGTGCGCCTTGTTGAGTGGAAGGGGGCAACGAAGCGCAGCCAGCGAGCGCTAGCGCGGCGCAGTGGAACGTTAGGCGGCTTCGCATTGTGCGGCTCCTTTTCGTTGTACGCGTAACGCGCGGCACGATTGATCGGGCGAATGGTCAGGTGAATACGCTCGACTATGACAGTTTTGCGAAAGCATGGTGCCTCGCCCGGCGTCGTTGCGTGCCACGCAAAGCGCATTTTTGCGCGCAGTTCCTATACTTCGACTAGTGCGCCCCCAACAGGGGCAGCCTCGCCAACGAAGCGAATGCGAAGCGAAAAGGCCGCGCGGCCCCCCGGCCCCGCAGCCACCAGGAGGGAGACATGGGACAATCCGCATCTGCGGCGCACGCGCACGATCGCCTTGGCGACTCCGGCCCGCATCGCCCGGCGCTTCCCGCGCTCGCGCTCGCCGCACTCGGCGTGGTCTACGGCGACATCGGCACGAGCCCGCTCTACACGCTCGCCACTGTGTTCGATCCCAGCAACGGGCTCGCGGTCAATGCTTTCAATATCGTCGGCATCGTCTCGCTGATCTTCTGGTCGCTCATGATCGTCGTTTCGCTCAAGTACGTGGCGCTCATCCTGCGCGCGAACAATCACGGCGAGGGCGGCATCATGGCGCTGCTCGCGCTCGCGGCTTCCTCGGTTGCGTCGAAGCCGCATCTGCGCAACACCCTGCTCGTGATCGGCGTGATGGGCGCGGCGCTCTTTTTCGGCGACAGCGTGATCACGCCGGCCATTTCCGTGCTGAGCGCAGTGGAAGGCCTCGAAGTGGCCGAGCCCGCGCTGAAGACCTATGTGATTCCGGTGACGCTCACAGCGCTCATCGTGCTGTTCCTCACGCAAAAGCATGGCACCGGGGGCATCGGCGCCGTGTTCGGTCCGGTGATGGTGCTGTGGTTCGTCGTGATCGGCGGGGTGGGGCTGATCAACATCGCCGATGCGCCGGCCGTGCTGTTCGCGCTCGATCCGCGCGAGGGCATCGCGTTCTGCCTGCATCACCGCTGGCTCGCCTTCGTCGCGCTGGGCGCAGTCGTGCTCTCGCTCACGGGCGCCGAGGCGCTCTATGCCGACATGGGGCACTTCGGCAAGCAGCCTATTCGCCTCACGTGGTTCGGCATCGTGTTTCCCGCGCTTGCGCTCAATTACCTCGGGCAGGGTGCGCTGCTGCTGGCGAACCCAGGCGCTGTGCAAAGTCCGTTCTATCGGCTCTTTCCGCAATGGTCCATTCTGCCGATGATCGTGCTCGCGACCATCGCCACCGTCATCGCCTCGCAGGCCGTTATTTCGGGCACCTATTCGATGGCGATGCAGGCCATGCAGTTGTCTTTCCTCCCGCGCATGAACATCGTGCACACGTCGGAGCGCGAGATCGGGCAGATCTACGTGCCCGGCATCAACTGGATCCTGCTCGTCTCTGTGGTCGCGGCGGTACTCGGCTTCCGTTCATCCACGGCGCTCGGCTCCGCTTATGGCATTGCCGTGACCGGTACGATGCTCATCACGACATTCCTCACGTTCTTCGTGGTGCGCTATGCGTGGCACTACAACTGGGCGTTGTGCATCTTCGCCACGGCGTTCTTCTTCTTGATCGACGCCATGTTCTTCTCGGCCAACCTGCTCAAGATCGTGGACGGCGGGTGGTTCCCGCTCGTGATCGGCGGACTGATGTTCACGGTCATGGCGACCTGGGGAAAGGGCTGGGAAATGATGGCAGTCGAGGCGCGCACGCGCGCCGGCAAGAAGCCCCTCAAGCCCTATCTCGCGGCGCTGCTCGAGAGCAACCCCGTGCGCGTGGGCGGCACGGCGATCTTCCTCACGCCGAACGCCGACGCCGTACCGCACGCGCTCGTCAACAATCTGCGGCACAACCGGGTGTTGCACGAACGCGTAGTATTCCTGAGCGTGAAGACGAAGGATGTGCCATGGGTGGCCGAGAGCGAGCGCGTGAAGGTCGAACTGCTCTGCCCAGGCTGTTACTGCGTCATCGTCAATTACGGATTCAAGGACGAGGTGGACTTGCCATGCACGCTTGCCGCCTACAAGTCCGCGGAGTTGACGTTCGATCTCGACGAGACGTCGTGGTTCTTGAGCCGCGCCGTGGTGGTGCCGAAGCGCGGCCATGGCATGGCGATCTGGCGCGAGCGCCTTTTCGCGGTGATGCTGCACAACGTCGGGAATATCGCCGCGTTCTTCAAGCTGCCTGCCAATCGCGTGATCGAGGTCGGCGCGCGCGTCGAGATATAGCAGCGTTTCGAGCGCTTGACGCGGTCCAGGGCGTTTCCATCTGGTCGTGGTCAGGCGTAGGATGATCGGATCAGTCGTCATGTAGTAGCAAGCGGTCAGCCACATGACCGAAGGAGAGCCATCATGCGACGCCTCTATTTCCTCGCTCCCGACACCACCACCGCGCAGGCGATCGTCGACGATCTGCTGCGCGCCCGCATCACGTGGCGTCATATTCACGTGCTCGCCAATCACAGCGTGGGGCTCGAACGCTTGCCCGAGGCCTCGCTGTTGCAGCGCAGCGACGTCGTGCATGCGCTGGAGCGCGGCGTGATGTTCGGCGCTGCGACCGGCGCAATCGTCGGTCTCGTGGCGCTGGTGTTTCCGCTCTCGAACTTCGATATCACGGGCGGGGTGGTCGTCGCGCTGACTCTGGCGGGAGCGATATTCGGCGCGTGGGCGGCCGGCATGATCGGCGTGGACGAACCGAACACGCTGCTCACGCGTTTTCGCGGGCCGATCGAGGACGGTCAACTGCTGGTCATGGCCGACGTGCCCGGCTCGCGCGAAGCGGAGATCGAGGAGAACATCGCGCAGCATGTTCCGCGTGCCGACGTGGAAGGCGCGGAAGCGACGTCGCCGATCTTTCCCTGAATGCACTGGTGCATTGGCGCGAAGCGTGGCGGAGGGGCAGGCCTGAGCGTGTGCGCACGCCTGCCGTCGCGCCCCATTTCTCTGCCGCGATGCGCCTTTTGAGGGCGGCAACGCTCGACCTCTGGCCGCCGAGGTAGAGCCGCGCCGCCCGCGCCCATAGCCCGCGGCGCCGGCCCACCGCCAAAGCCTCGCGCCCCGCCCCGCGCACGCCATTCCCCCGCCAAATCCCGCTTTTCGACCGGCTTGCGCCCGCGACAAGGCAAAATACGGGTTTTGAGCCCGCGCCGGGCTCGAGTTTCCCCTGCCGGCCGCCTCCTTCCAGGCATCGATCGGGCCTCGTTGCGAGCCCGGCAGGTCGGCTCGCCTTGTCTGCGAGCCCTCAAGCGCTATTGGAGTCGTCTACATGCCCGAATCGAATCTGTCTTTCTTCGGCCGCCTTTCGGTCGCGCTGGGATCGTTCTTCGCGATCCTCGGCGACGGCGAGCTTGCCGCCAACGTGCGCCGTCTGCGTGAGGGCGGGTTTGCGCCCGCCGCCGCCGCGCCCGCGCCCGCCGCGGCTCCGGTCGCGAAGCCGGCACCCGCACCGGCACCCGCACCCACCGTCATCAAGGAAGCCACGCCCGACGCCGCGCTTCAGCTGCTCGGCCTGCTCCAGCGCAACGCGCGCTTCGTCGATTTCGTCGAGGAAGACATTGCCGGTTACGCCGATGCGGATATCGGCGCCGCCGCCCGCATCGTCCACGAAGGCTGCCGCGCCACGCTGCGCGACCACTTCGCCATCCGCCCGGTGCGCAGCGAGTCCGAAGGCTCGCGCGTGACGCTGCCGGCCGGCTTCGACGCCGCCGCCGTGCGCCTCACCGGCAACGTGGTGGGCGAGGCGCCGTTCAGCGGCAGCCTCACGCATCGCGGCTGGCGCGTCGAGGAAGTGAAGCTGCCGCAACTCGTCAAGACGCACGACGCGCGCATCATCGCGCCGGCGGAGGTGGAGCTGTGAGCGATCCGCGATATTCGATTGGCGTCGACCTCGGTACGACGCATTGCGCGCTGTCCTACGTCGACCTCACCGCCAGCGATGGCGAAAAGACCCAGCAGGGCGTGCTGAACGTGACCCAGCTCACGGCGCCAGGCACCCTGGAATCGCCCGATCTGCTGCCGTCGTTTCTCTATTTGCCGCATGCGGGCGAGCTGACGCCGGGCGACCTGACGCTGCCGTGGACCACCACGCGCGAGTACGCCGTGGGGGAACTGGCGCGCAGCCGTGGCGCGGGCACGCCCATTCGCCTCGTTTCGAGCGCGAAGAGCTGGCTGTGCCACCCCGGCGTGGACCGCCGCGCGGCCATTCTGCCGAACGACGCGCCGCCTGAAGTCACGCGCGTGTCGCCGCTCGAAAGCTCGGTGCGCTATCTCACGCACCTGCGCGAGGCGTGGGACCACGCGCACCCCGAGGCGCCGTTCGGCGAACAGGAGATCACCGTCACGATTCCGGCCTCGTTCGACCCAGCCGCACGCGAGTTGACGGCGGAAGCCGCGCAAGCCGCGGGCTACGCCAACATGACGCTGCTGGAAGAGCCGCAAGCGGCCCTCTATAGCTGGATCCAGAAGAGCGGCGGCGCGTGGCGCAAGGAAGTGAAGGTCGGCGACATCATCCTCGTGGTGGACGTGGGCGGCGGCACGACCGACCTTTCGCTGATCGCCGTGGTGGAGCGCGAAGGCAATCTCGAACTGCATCGCGTGGCCGTGGGCGAGCACATTCTGCTCGGCGGCGACAACATGGACCTCGCACTCGCGCACGTGGTCGCGCGCAAGCTCGCGGCGCAGGGCACGCAGGCCGACCCGTGGCAACTGCGTGCGCTGACCTATGCGTGCCGCTCGGCGAAGGAAACGCTGCTGACCGACGCCTCCGTCGATACGGTGCCGATCGTCGTGCCGAGCCGCGGCTCGAAGCTGATCGGCGGGTCGATCCGCACGGAACTCACGCGCGCCGAACTCACGCAGATCATTCTCGAAGGCTTTTTCCCGCAGGTGGACGCCGCCGCGCGCCCCGCCGTACGTACGCGCGTGGGCCTCACGCAGCTTGGTCTGCCGTATGCGCAGGATGCGGGCGTCACGCGCCATCTCGCGGCCTTCCTCGGTCGCCAGGTGCAGGCGCTCGCGGAACTCGAAGGCTTTGGCGCGCCGCCCGCTGGCGCGACTTTCCTGCATCCCACGGCGGTGCTCTTCAACGGCGGCGTGTTCAAGTCGCCGCTGCTCTCGCAACGCGTCCTCGACATCCTGGGCGGCTGGCTCGCGGCTGAAGGCGCCGCGCCCGCGCGACTGCTGGGCGGTGCGGATCTCGACCTCGCCGTGGCGCGCGGCGCGGCCTATTACGGCTACGTAAAGCGCGGCAAGGGCGTGCGCATTCGCGGCGGTACGGCTCGCGCGTACTACGTGGCGGTCGAATCGGCCATGCCCGCGGTGCCGGGCCTGGAGCCGCCGGTGTCGGCACTTTGCGTCGCGCCTTTCGGCATGGAAGAGGGCACCGATGCGGCGCTGCCGCCGCAGGAGTTCGGCCTCGTGGTGGGCGAGCCGGTGCACTTCCGTTTCTTCGGCTCTTCGGTGCGGCGTCAGGATCAGGTCGGCACGATGCTCGACTACTGGTCGCCTGAAGAATTGCAGGAACTGGAGGAAATCCAGGCGACGCTGCCGACCGAAGGCCGCACGCCCGGCGAAGTCGTGCCCGTGAAGCTGCATGCGCGCGTGACGGAAGCGGGCACGCTGGAGCTCGAGGCCATGCCGAGCGGCACGAACGAGCGCTGGAAGGTCGAGTTCGACGTGCGCGGCGGAGCGAGCGACTGAGCCCGATGAAGCAATACGTCGTCGGCATCGACCTGGGGACGAGCAATACGGTCGTGGCCTACGTGGAGGCCGGCGGCGACGCCATCCGCGTGTTCGACGTCGAGCAGCTCACCGGCCTTGGGGAAGTGGGCGCGGAGAAGATGCTGCCTTCCGCGCGTTATCACCCGGCGGCAGGTGAGCTGGCAGCGGGCGATCTGCGTTTGCCGTGGAGCGCGTCCTCGCAAAACGACGACGCCGTAATCGGCCGCCTCGCGCGCACGTTCGGTGCGCAGGTACCGGGCCGGCTGGTGGCGAGCGCGAAAAGCTGGCTCTCGCACGCGGCGGTGGATCGCCTCGCGCCGATCCTGCCGTGGGGCGCGCCCGACGACGTCGCCAAGGTTTCGCCGGTCGCGGCGAGCGCGAGCTATCTCGCGCACGTGCGCGCCGCGTGGAACCATCGTTTCCCGCACGCGCCGCTCGAAGATCAGGACGTGGTGCTCACCGTGCCCGCCTCGTTCGACGACGGCGCGCGCGCACTCACGCTCGAAGCGGCGCGGCTCGCGAAGCTGCCCGCGCTGCGCCTGCTCGAAGAACCGCAGGCCGCGTTTTACGACTGGCTGTACCACCATCGCGCGACGCTCGACGCGGAGCTTGGCGCGTCGCGGCTCGTGCTCGTGTGCGACGTGGGCGGCGGCACGACCGACCTCACGCTCATCAAGGTGCAGTTCGAGAACGGCGAGCCTCAGCTCACGCGCATCGGCGTGGGCAATCACTTGATGCTCGGCGGCGACAACATGGACCTCGCGCTCGCGCATCTGGCCGAGAGCCGCCTTGCGAACGCGCAAACGCGGCTGAGCGCGGCGAGCCTTTCGCAGCTCGTGGAACGCTGCCGCGTGGCGAAGGAGCAGTTGCTCGACGACAGCGCGCCCGAGTCCGTGCCGATCACGCTGCTGGGCGCGGGCGCACGCCTCGTGGGCGGCGCGCGCACCACGCAGCTCGGCCGCGAGGAAGTCGCGCAGATCGTGGTGGACGGCTTCTTCCCGATGGGCGATGCCGGCGACCTGCCGCGCCGCTCGCGCGCGGCGATCGTCGAGTTCGGCTTGCCCTATGCCGCCGATCCGGCCATCACGCGTCATATCGCGGCGTTTTTGCAGCGTTTCGCCGCGCAGTCGCGCGAGGCGTTGGGCGACGCGTTGGCCACGCCCCGCGCAGAAAGCGCCACGCTGCCCATGCCCGACGCGCTGCTGCTCAACGGCGGCGTGTTCCGCGCGCGCGCGCTCGCGCAGCGTCTGGCCGATACGCTCGGCACCTGGCGCGGTGAGCCGCTCAACGTGCTGCAAAACGATCAACCCGACGTGGCCGTCGCGCGCGGAGCGGTTGCCTACGCGCTCGCGCGCGCGGGCAACGCGCCGCGTATTGGCGGCGGCTCACCGCGCAGCTATTTCCTCGTGCTTGACGAAGGCGCGGACGCCGATGCCGCACCGCGCGGCGTATGCGTCCTGCCGCGCGGCACGGAAGAAGGCCACGAGCTGCATCTGGACGACCGCACATTCGCATTGCAGCTTGGCCAGCCGGTGCAGTTCCACCTCGCATCGACGGTGGCCGACACCGCGTGGCAACCCGGCGAGTTAGCCGACCTCGCGGCGGGCGACTTCGTGCGCCTGCCGCCGCTCGCAACGGTGGTGCCCGCGGGCGGCGATGTGAAGGCGGCGCGCGAGCGCGCCGTCAAGCTCACGACCGCGCTGACCGAAGTCGGCACGCTGGAGATGCACTGCATCGCCACCGACGACGCCTCGCAACGCTGGCTGCTCGAATTCGCACTGCGCCGCGCGGAGCACGAGGGCGATGCAGCGGCGGCGAATGGCGAGTCACGCCACGCGAGCCTCGACGACGCCATCGAAGCGATCGAGCGCGTGTTCGGCGCGCGCTCGGCCAAGATCGACGCGAAGGAAGTGAAGCGCCTGCGCGCGCATCTCGAAGAGCGGCTCGGGCCGCGCCAGAACTGGGACGGACCGCTCCTGCGCGAACTGTTCGGCGCGCTCTGGGAACGCGCGGGCAAGCGCCGGCGCTCCGCCGATCACGAGCGCCTGTGGTTGAACCTCGCCGGCTTCAGCTTGCGGCCGGGCTTCGGTTATCCGCTGGACGAATGGCGCGTCGAACAGCTCTGGACGCTCTTCGACGACGGCATCCAGTTCGTCAACGAGGGGCAGGTCTGGTCGGAGTGGTGGACGCTCTGGCGGCGCGCGGCGGGCGGCCTGAACGAGGCGCAGCAGCACGAGGTGCTGGAGGCGATGACCTACCTCGAAGAGGCCGCCGGCTCGAAGCGCCACAAGCTGCCTTTCGACCCCGCGAAGCTCGCCCATGCGGACATGATCCGTCTCTACGCATCGCTCGAACAGATTGCGGCCGAGCGCAAGATCGAGATCGGCGAGCGGCTGTTGCAGCGGCTTCAAAAGCCTTCGGAGAATCATCAGACATGGTGGGCCGTGGGCCGCATCGGCGCGCGCCAGCCGTTCTACGGCAGCGCGCACGGCGTGGTGCCGCCGGAAACAGCGGCGCTTTGGCTCGACGCGATTCTCGCGCTCGACTGGAAAAAGATCGAACCGGCGATGTTCGCCGCCGCGCAAATCGCGCGCATGACGGGCGACCGCTCGCGAGACCTGCCGCCCGAGTTGCGCGAGACCGTGGTGCGCCGCATGGAGTCGGCGAACGCGCCGCCCACGTGGGTGACGATGGTGCGCGAAGTCGTCGCGCTCGATACGGCGGACACGGGCCGGGTGTTCGGCGAGGCGCTGCCGGCGGGGTTGAAGCTGATTACGCCGGGCTAGTTCGCGGCTCGATTCAGGCCGTCCGGCTTCTGCGCGAAGCCCGGCGCGCGTATGATCGAACGCCTGATTCCAACATGAACCACAGCCTGGTTGATCTGCCCATGAATTCTCCTGCCGATGCTTCCTCGCCGCGCGCCTTGCGCGCGCTCTCGCCCATCGAGGCGCGTATCGTCGGCGTGCTGGTCGAAAAGCAGCACACGGTGCCCGACACCTATCCGCTCTCTCTCAATGCGCTCACGCTCGGCTGCAACCAGAAGACGGCGCGCACGCCAGTCATGAACGTGAGCGAAGCCGAAGTGCTCGCCGCCATCGAAGACCTCAAGCTGCTGAGCCTCGTGTTCGAAGGCAGCAGCAGCCGCGTGCCGCGCTTCGAACACAATTTGAACCGCGTGCTCGGCGTGCCGAGCCAGGCCGTGGCGCTGCTCACCGTGTTGCTGCTGCGCGGCGCGCAGACGGGAGCGGAACTGCGCCTGAACTCGTCGCGTCTGCATGGCTTCGCCGATGTCTCGTCGGTCGAAGGCTTCCTGGAAGAACTGGCCGAGCGCGAGCCGCCGCTCGTCGTGAAACTGCCGCGCGCGCCGGGCGAGCGCGAAAGCCGCTGGATGCATCTGCTCTGCGGCGAGGTGAACGCAGCGAGCTTCGTGGCAGCCGGGACCATCGCGCCCGGTGCCCGCGAGGAAGCCGGCGAGAGCGTTTCGCTCGCGGACTTCGAGGCGGTGCGCGCCGAACAGCAGCGCCTCGCTGAAGAAGTCGCGCGCTTGCAGACGCTCGTTACGCGCATGGCCGCCGAACTGGGGATGTCGCTCGACTGAGCGCCGTCGCCTCTCCCGTCGCCCTGTCGCGCCATGGACGCCGCCGCATCCTCCGCCCAGCGCCTGCGCCACGTGCGCGACCTGCCGTGCCCGCGCGGCTTGCCGTTCATCGGCAATCTGCATCAGTTGAACGCGCCCAGGCTGCATCGCGTGCTCGAACAGTGGGCGGCGGAGCTTGGCACGCCGTATCGCTTCCAGATCTGCGGCATGCCGGTCACGGTCTGGAGCGACGCGGAGTTGAGCCAGAGCGTGATGCGCGAGCGTCCGCATCGTTACCGGCGTTATGCGTCGCTCGAACCCGTGCTCGCCGAGATCGGCTGCAACGGCGTGTTCTCGGCGGAGGGCGCGGCGTGGGAGCCGCAGCGCCGGCTCGTCATGCAGGCGCTTTCCATACCGCACATCCGCGCGTTCTATCCCACGCTGCAAGCGATCACGGCGCGTCTCAACGACCGCTGGCAGCGCGCGGCCGAGCGCGGCGACGTGGTCGAAATGACCGACGACCTCAAGCGCTACACCGTGGACGTGACGAGCGCGCTTGCGTTCGGGGAGGACCCGCGCACGCTAGAGCAGGAGCGCGGCGTTATTCAGGAGCAGCTCGCGCAGATTTTCCCGACGCTCATGCATCGCGTGAACGCGCCGTTTCCGTACTGGCGCTATGTGCGTTTGCCGCGCGACCGCCGCACGGACCGAGCGCTCGCCGAAGTGCATCGCACGATACGCGGCATGATGGCGCGCTCGCGCGAGCGCATGCGCGACGAGCCGTCCGACGCGCCGCGTCATCTGCTCGAAGCGATGCTTGCGCTGCGCGATGACCCAGACTCGGAGCCGGGTTCGGAGGTGAGCGACGACATCATCGCTGCCAACGTGCTCACGCTGCTGCTGGCGGGCGAGGACACCACGGCCAATGCGCTGGCGTGGTCGCTCTACTATCTGGCCGCTGACGAGCCATTGCAGCAGCGCCTCGCCGACGAAGCGCACGCGGTGCTGGGCGCACACGCGGTGTGTCCGGACTATGGGCTCGTGAAGGATCTCGACCTGTTCGAAGCGGTGTGCAGCGAAACGCTGCGGTTTCGCCCGGTGGCCGCGATCATGGCGTTCGAGCCCATTGAGAATGTGCAGGTGGGCGGCGTTGCGCTGCCCGCCGGGTCGAAGATGTTCTTCCTCACCCGCCCGCCCATGCTCGACGCGCGCCACTATTCACAGCCCGAGCATTTCGATCCCGACCGTTGGCTGCGTGGTCAGGCGGGTGGCGCTGTGCGGGTGGACGAAGCGCGCGTGCACGATCCGCGCGCGTGGGTGCAGTTCGGCGCGGGGCCGCGCGTGTGTCCGGGGCGGCATTTGGCCGCCATGGAAATGCGTCTCGTGCTTTCGATGCTGATGAACCGCTTCAACGTGAAGCTGGCCGTCGATCCCGCGACGATCGAGGAAATCACCGCATTCGCGATGGTGCCGAACCGCATGCCGGTGCGGCTGGAAATGCGGCCGACGGTTGAGTCGTCTCGACCACAAACGACAGATCAACCGGGCCGTGACTGACGTCTCAACCTTGCGTGATGAAGGTATGCACGTGAGTGTTGAAGAGGTCGGGGTGCGTGCCGTTCATGCCGTGCGTGGCGCCCTTGATCGTGACGCGCCGCGCGAACTCGATCCACTCGTCCAGCGCCTCGACGTTGTTGCGGAACATGAGCGGGCTGCGCTGGCCGTCGATGAGCAGCGTGCGGCACTTGATCTCGCCGGCGGCGCGCGGCGCATAAGGCGGCAGCGGGTCCTGCAACTGCTTGGGCAGCGTCGTGGCGTTGGCGATGGCCATCTGGCGAAACGCCGCCGAGCCCTTTTTCCAGGCGCCCGGCACGCTCACGGAGTCGACGAACAACTCGAGCCCCGCTTCGACATCTCCGGCGTGGATGAGGTCGGCTGCGCGCGTGCGCAGTGCGTTGGTCGCGGGAGGCAGCGCGGCTTCGTCGTCGTCCACGCGCGAGAGCGGGCCGCCCGGGTCGGCGAGCACGAGCGTGCGCACGAGACGCGGATAGCGGCGCGCGAGATGCCACGCCACGCAGCCGCCACGCGAATGGCCCACGAGGTGCACGGATTCGAGGCCGAGCGCGGTAATGAAATCGGCCAGCTCGGTAACGTGGCTCTCCCAGCCGAAATCGCCCTGGATGCAGGCGTCCGCCGCGGGCCAGTAGTGGCTCAGGCTCGGCGCAATGCAGCGGAAATGCTCCGACAGGCCGTTGAGCTGCGGCATCCAGTAGCGGTAATCGCAGAGCGATCCGTGGACGAACAGCAGCGGCTCGCCTTCGCCGCGCTCGAGGAACGGCAGGGCAATGCCCGAGTGCAACGTGGCGTACGACAGGTCGGGCGCAGCAAGTAGGGAGGGATCGATGCGTTGGTTCAAGGAGTGGCTCCGAGCGTATGAGCGTCACTTTGCCGCAAGCGCACAATTAAGGGAAACTCAATAAACTGAAGGAATCGATAAGGTTTTCTGATTCGAAAAAGGGGCGTAACGCGGCGAGCCTTGTCGGGCGGCGTTCTTTCCTTTCGGTCGTGAAAGCAAGTGGGCGCGCGCCAGACCTGCCGACCTGGCGTGCCGCGAGCGAATTGCGGATTGCAGGCGGCGATGCCCGCGTTCGCTGCGGCGGATTTACGCCTTCGCAGCCACGAGATTGGCGTCGCGCGCGAGCAGCCAGCGCCCGTTTGCGTCCTTGCGCACCAGCGTGAGCGTGTAGCCCGCGCGCCGCATGGGTTGGGCTGCGCCTGGCGGCGTGATGGCGATGTCGATGCGGTTCCGCAGAAAGGCCCAGTCCCCCAGCACCTGAAGTTCCACGATCTCAGCCGTGCCTTCTATGCGCATGTCTTGCTGCGCTTGCGAGGCCGCGGCGAATTCTGCCTTGCCGAATGGCTCCTGGCCGGGCACGGTGAATACCACGTCGTCGGTCATCAGGCTCAGCACTTTGGCCGTGTCGCCGGCGCGGCTGGCGTCCATCCATGTTTGCACCAGCTCGCGAATGGCGCGTTCGTCATCGGTCATCGTGGCCTCCGTGGGTCGTTCGCTCCGACGATTGTAGCTTTCCATCTGGTGGAAGCGACTTGCCCGATTTTTCGGGCATTCCCTGACGAGTCAATTGATAAGCCATTATCAATTTCTCGTGACTCGCGAGCAGCCAGGCGGCTCGCACGGGAACGGGGGATTCGAATGGAATCGGTGAGGGAAGCGGCATGGCTTCGCGTACTGGCACGCGGTGGTGCAGCCGCCGGAAGCCCGGCCCACCGCTCGCGGTTGAACGCCGCGCAGCGCCTTAGCCATGTCTCAGAATGCGCTGCGATAGGCGAACAGGCCCGGCAAGCCGCCGGTCATGATGAACAGGACGTTCTCGCCGCGTGCAAGGCGTCCCGAACGCGCGGCTTGAACGAGACCGGCGAACGCCTTGCCGCTGTAGACGGGGTCGAGCAGCAGGCCTTCTTTCGAAGCCACGAGCCGCACGGCCTCGCGCATGGCGTCGGTGGGAATGCCGTAGCCTTCGCCGAGCTGGGCTTCGTCGATCACGATCGACCGGCCTTCAATGCGCCGCGCCGGATCGATCAGTTCGAGCGTCTTGCCGGCTTTTTCAAGCGTTGCGGCATGAGCCTGCTCAGCCTTCGAATAGACGGTGTACGCGAGCACGAGGCCCGGGTCGATACCTAGCGCTGCAAAACCGGCAGCGAGCCCCGCGTGCATGCCGCCGCTGCCGTTGGGCACGACGATGCGCGCGAAGCTCAGTCCTTGTGCCTGGGCCTGCGTCACGATTTCGGCGGCGCACGCCGCATAGCCCAGACACCCCACCGGGCTCGACCCGCCCAGCGGGCAGACGTAGACCTTGCGTCCCTGGGCGCGCAACTCGTCGGCGCGCGCCTGCGCGAACTCGAGTGCATTGGCCGTGCCGGGCAGATCGTGCACGCGTGCGCCGAGCAGGTCGTCGAGCAGGATGTTGCCGTTCTGCAGATATTCGAAGTCGTCGCGCGGCACAGCGCGCGTGAGCACCAGTTCGCACTGCAGGCCCACTTGCGCCGCGGCAGCCGCCGTCAGGCGCGCGTGGTTCGACTGGCGCGCGCCCACGGTGACGATCGTGTCCGCGCCGGCGGCCAGCGCTTCGCCTACCAGGAACTCGAGCTTGCGCAGCTTGTTGCCGCCTCCGCCCAGGCCAGTCAGATCGTCGCGCTTGACATAGACATTCACGCCCCCAAGTTCCTCGCTTAGCCGTGGCAATGGCTGGATCGGCGTGGGTCCTTCCAGCAATGCGCGGCGAGCATGCCGCGAAAGATCGAGCGGGTGTGAGGGCGCGGCGTTCGTCGGGGTAGTCATCGGGGTCTCGCTGTCTCGCAGTTTGGGATCGGGCGTGGCTGGCGGCGTTCGCGCTTGCCAGGCGTCGCATGATAACCAGGGTTATTTTCAAATGATGCGCGACGCCTCAGGGTTCTCACGTCCACGTAATTCCGTATTGCGTCGCAGCAAGGGGGTTCTTAGACTGATTCCTATCCAGGCAATCGTCCGAGACGATATTCCCACCACGGGAGGCTTCACATGAATATTTTTCAATCGCCGAGCCAACCATCGAGTCCGAGGCTGCACGTATTCGAACAGGAAGGCGGCTGGCACTGGGGTATCACCATCGAGCGTTCGGCAGGCGGCGGGTTCAAGGTCATCGCGTACAGCGAGAAGCCATTCCGCGCCGAAAACGAAGCACAATCCGACGGCGATCGCGCCCTCGTCAATCTCGCCGAACTGGTTTGAGCCGCGCGCCGCGCGGCTTCGTATTTTTTCGTCTGCGGCACCTCTCCTCGCATCGTTCCATATTTGCGGCCCGCGCACCTGCGCTGCGCCGGAATCGACGTTTCCTCTCGTTTCCTCTCGTTTGATCGCTTTGTCCGCACGCGGACACACCGAGCCTTGGGCGCGGCCATCGGCCTCACTAACCGATCGTGCGACGTTTGCTAAAAATCAGCGCGCAAACCCATGCGTCCCGGTATCTTGAAAATTTGCCCGAGAGGGCTTTCAGACCGCTGCTGAACGCTGCCACTTTCCTTCATGATCTCACCCGCGCCGCGCCCCACGCCAACTCTTGCGCCCGATCTGCACCTAGGCGAACCCATGACCGATACGATGCATGCCGAATTCGTCGCGCTGCTCGACGCGCTCGCGCGCGCAACCGACGAAACATGGCTCGGCGCGCTCGACGCCTGGGCGGCGCATACGAGGCAGCATTTCGCGCAGGAAGAAGCGTGGATGGAGGAAATGAACTTCGGTCCGCGCCATTGCCATGCGAGTCAGCATCGACACGTGCTGAACGTGGTCGGCGAGGTGCGCAGGCGAGTTGCCGACGAGGGGCGCTTCGACACAGGGCGGCAACTGGTGGGCGAACTGCGCGACTGGTTCGTCTGGCACGTCAAGTCGATGGACGCGCTCATGGTCGAAGCCCTGCGCGAACACGGCATCGCGCAGGTCGCTCCGGCCGTTCAGGTCGCTTGAGTCACATTCAAATCGTTCGATTCATGCAAGCAGATATCGTAATCGTGGGCGCCGGGCCGGTGGGGCTCTGTCTCGCGCGCTCGCTCAGTGGGGTTGGCCTCAAGATCGTCATGGTCGAGCAGCAGTGCCTCGCCGACATCAGCGAGCCGCAGTTCGACGGACGCGAGATCGCGCTGACGCAGAAGTCGGTGCGCGCGATGCGCAAATTCGGGCTCTGGGATCGTATCGACCCGCACGCGCGTGCTCCGCTTTGCAGCGCCAAGGTGTTCAACGGCCCCTCGCCGGGGGCGCTCGAGATCGGGCACGAACTGAGCGGCCACGCGGAGCTGGGCTGGCTGATCTCCAATCACCTGATTCGCAAGGCGGCCTATGAATCCCTGCGGCAAAGCATGGCAGAGCACGGCGACGTGACGCTGCTCGCAGAGCAAAAGGTCAGCGGCGTGAAAGCCGGCGACGCCCTGGCGAGCGTGACATTGGAGAGCGGTGAAACGCTCTCGGCCAGGTTGATCGTCGCGGCGGACAGCCGCTTCTCGTCCACGCGCAAGATGATGGGCATTGCCGCCAACATGCACGATTTCGGGCGTGCCATGCTGGTTTGCCGCATGACGCATGAAGCGCCGCACGATCACGCCGCTTGGGAGTGGTTTGGCTACGGGCAAACGCTCGCGTTGCTTCCCATGAACGCGGAGCGCTCGACGAACGCGCATCAGTCGTCGGTCGTGCTCACGCTGCCCGTGGGCCAGGTCAACGAGATCGCCGCGCTGAAAGCCGACGAATTCGCGCGCCATATCGAGGATCGTTTCATGCACAGGCTGGGCGCGATGAAGCTGGCGAGCACGCGGCACGTGTATCCGCTCGTGGCCGTTTATCCGGAGCGCTTCGTCGGCAAACGCTTTGCAGCCGTGGGCGACGCCGCGGTCGGCATGCATCCGGTGACCGCGCATGGTTTCAATTTCGGGCTGCTCGGCGTGGAAACATTAGGTAACCGAATTATCGAGGCGCAAAAGGGCGGCTTCGATATCGGTGGCCTGCCGGTTTTGCAACGTTACGAAACCCAGCATCGCCGCGCGACCAAACCGCTCTATCTCGCGACGCGCTTCATCACCGACGTCTATACGAACAACACCGCGCCCGCGAAGCTGGCGCGCGACTTCATGCTGCGGGCCGCTTCACGGCTGATGCCGTTCAGGAAAGCCATTGCGGCTTCGCTGACCGGCTGACTTCAGGCTCCCTCGCGCACCTCGAGCGCAACGATGCGCTCGAGGGTGGCCACTGCGTTCGCTACGCCGTTTTCCGCACGCATGATTTCGCCTAGCGCACGGGCGCGGCTTCGCACCGTTTCGCTGGCGGCGAAGTCGAGTGCGCTTGCGAACGCTTTGGCGCTGGGCTTGCGTCCGTCGACGGCGGGCGGCGCGACGCCCGCCTCGTGCAGGCGGTCCGCCCAGAAAAACTGGTCGCCCGCGAACGGCGTCACGATGGAAGGCACCCCTGCGCGTGTTGCGGAGTGCGAAGTACCGGAGCCGCCGTGATGAATGACGGCGGCGGTGCGCGGGAGCAGCCAGTCGTGCGGCGTGTCGCCGACGACGAAGAAGTTTTCAGGAAGCGCCTTCGGATCGATGCCGCTCCAGCCCGGGTAGAAGAGTGCGCGCCGGCCCTGCATGGCTTCGATCAGTGCGGTTAGCAGCCGCACATTGTCGAAGCCCGTCATGCTGCCAAAGCCGATATAGACGGGCGTTTCGCCCGCAGCCAGAAAGTGCGCCAGCTCAGGCGGCGGCGTCCATGCGGGGCTCGGCGCCAGCCACTGTCCGCATAGATGCGCGTTGGCGGGCCAGTCGGCAGGCGTGGCCAGCAGGCCTCGCGAGATACCGTAGAGCATCGGGTGGTCCTTCCAGACCGCCTTGCGCGGCGGCAGGCCGAACATCGCGCGCGCGGCGTTGGTCTTGTCGCGGAACGCCTTCCAGAGCATGGCGTTCACCAGGCCGTGGCTCGCGCGGTTGAGCACGCGCGGCACCCACCTGGGCGGCAAGAACGCCGAAGCGAAGTCCGCCGTGGCTGTGAGCGGAATCATGCCCGAGCCGATACCCTTCGCACCCAGATACTCCGCCGCGGAAAGCCCGACGAACGCGGCCAGCCCTGCAACGAGAATCGCATCGCAACCCTCGCCCGCCTCGACGATGGTGCGCATCCACGACTGCGCGTTTTCGTTGGCGATCTTCGCGAGCGCGCGTGCGGTTTCGTTGAAGCCGCCGCCTTTCGCGACGACGCCGGCGATCGCGTGGTCCGGGCGGAGCCTGCCGCGAATGTCGCCGGCGAGCGCGGTGGCGGGCACGCCGAGTGCGTGGGCGCTGCCCAGCGTGGCGTCATCGGCGAGCAGGCGCGCTTCGTGACCCGCGTCGATCAAGCCACGGCACAGCGCGGCGAACGGGCGCGCATCGCCCTCGGTGCCGTAAGTCGCGACGATGAACTTCATGAGGTCTTTTTCCTCGATTTCGGCGCGGCCTTCGCCGGCGCTTTCCGGGCTGCCTGCGCGGGAAGGGCGGCGCCGTGCAGGAACAAATCGACCGCTGCGGCAAACTCCTTGCGCAGCATCAGGCGCGGTTCGGCGAGCCAGCGCAGCATGGCGCCGAGGTAGAGGTGGTGAAACGAGAGGGCAAGCCGCGCAGGGTCGAGATCGTCGCGCAGTTCGCCTTGCCCCTGCGCGCGCCGCACGAGCCAGGCGAAGGTATCGGCGATATCGCTCAGTTGCTCGCTGTCGCGCGATGGCGAAGGCTGCGTGCCGATGCCGAGAAAGCGATAGCGCAGGTAGGGCGCGAGGTAGTCCGGGTGCGCCTCGCACCAGCTCGCGGAATGATCGAGCACGAGCCGTGCGCCAGCGGCGAAGCCCGGCGTGCTTTCGAGCCTGGCGTGCAGCGCTGCGAGATTCGCAGCCAGTTCGAGATGCAGCCAATGGGCGAGCACCGCCTCTTTCACCGGGAAATGGTTGTACAGCGTGCCCTTGGCGACGTCCGCGGCGGCGGCGATCTGCTCCATCGTCACCGGTTCGTAACCGTGCGCTTCGAATAGCGCGGCGGCGGTGCGCGCGAGATGCTCGAGGGTCTGCAGGCGCTTGCGGTCGCGGCGGCCTGGCGCAAAGGTCGTGGGCGTGGACATGCGAAAGAATAATATTGAACGACGTTCAATATTATTCATCGTTCATAAATTGTCCGCAAGTCTCGTTTGCCGGGGCCGCCCGACTGGAAGGAATCAGTGGTGCCAGAAGAGGGATTCCTGGCGAGAACGGGCGTCGTCTGCCTGCGCATACTGGCTTTCCCATGGCCAGTTCCAGCCGGTGCGCCTGGCGCCGCCAGGCCGGCGCTCGGCGCTGGCGAGCAGGTGCCGCGCTTCGCGGCTCGATGCGTCGACCTCCACGGCGTGCCCCGCGTCTTGCCGCACACAAGCCCATTGACGCTCGTGTGCGCATTGCCGTGCCTGGCCGATCAATGCGTCGCGCTGCTGCTCGCGCGCGACGAGGTCGGTTTGCATCTGCAGCGCGTCGGGGTTGTCGGGTTCTACTGCGAGCGCATTCCTCAGCGCCTGGCGCGCGGGCCAAAGATTGTTCTTGTCGAGACTGAGGCGCGCGTTGGTCAGATTTCTCGCGACGTCGGCATGCGCGCTCGCATAGCGTGGCGAGGCGGGTGCGCGTGCGGCCGCAGGTGCGTTCTGCTGGGCCACGCTGCGCTGCGCCGCGTGCGCGCGCGGCAGGGCGGCGGCCGGCGCATTAGCCTGCGCGGCGGCGAGCGTGCCCTTGGCACCGTGCGTGGCCTGTGTGCCTTGTGTGCTGCTGGCGCCCGTTACGGATCCTACGACCACCTGTGCGCCGAGCTTCGGCTCCCAATCGCCGCGATGCAGGAACGCGAAGCCCGCGAGCGCGATTGCGAGCGCGCCGAGACCCGCCCACGCGTAGCGGGGCCGCCGCGATCGCTCGGCGATGTGTTCCTCGTCGATCGAAGGGTATTCGCCGTTGTAGACCCGATTCCCGCCAAGGCCGCCCGGTAGCGCGCCCAGGTTCGCACGCAGGCGGTCGGCGACTCCGCGTGTTTGTTCGTCCGGCTCATCGTCGTTGGCTCCCGCGAGGCGGGCAGCGGCGGCCAGCTGGTTCGCGCCGCATTGGGGGCAGAGTGCGAGGGAAGCGTTGAACCGAGCCGCGCAGTAGGGACACTCCCGCAGACCAGAATCACCGGAATCGTCGTGGCCAGGGGCGTTGAGCATGGGAGGAGCGCGCTTTCGCTTCGATTGACGAATTGCCGCAAAAACGGTGCCCGACTTGGCGCACCTGTTTGAATATGGGCCAGTTCGTCCCGAATATCAATCGGCGAATTCCGCCAGTTTGGCGGATATGGACAGGCCAGCGTGAAGCCGTCGCGCCGGCCTTATCGTTTCAAGCAGCCCTGCACACAGCCGACGATCGTGGCGATTGCGGGTGCATCCAGCGTCAAGCCGATGTGCCCCGCGCCGGGCACGAGCGTGACCGGCACGTGCGCGCCGGCTTCCTCGAACGCCGCAGCGTATTCGCGGGCGAGAAAAACTTCGTCGTCGGCGCCGGCCAGCACGTGCAATGGCTGCCGCGCGCGGCGTATGTCCGCGCGATAGTCGGCGTGCGGGCGGAAATTCTGCATCAGATTGAACGAGTACTGCGGCGTGAGCTGGTCGCGGACCTCGGGCGCGAGCGCGTAGGCGATCGTCGGCAGATGATTGAAGGTGCGGATGCGCAAGCCGTTGAGCAAGGCGAGCACGGCGAGGCGCGGCATGCCGACCGACACCCAGCCGCCGACTTCGTTGCGCGTCGTGCGTGACTTGTGGTGCAGGAAGGGCGCGAGCAGCACGTAACGCTCGAACAGACGTTGACGTGCGCTGCCAGCAAAGCGCAGTGCGAAGCCGCCGCCCGCCGAGAAGCCGATCAGCGTTTTCGGCAGTGCGGCCAGTTCGGGCGGCAACGCTGCGAGCAGGTCTTCGAGGTCGTCTTCCAGCTGGCCGATGTAGGCGATCGTGCCTTTGCGTCCCGATTCGCCGTGGCCGCGTATGTCGGGCACGCAGGCCGCGTAGCCCGCGGCGGCGAACTGGCGCGCGAGCGGGTGCAGGCTCGCGCTGCTTGCCGACGATCCGTGGATGAGCACGACGCAAGCCTGCGGCGCGCTGGCATGCGGCAGGTAGGCACGCCATGCGAGCGACGTGCCGTCTCGCGCGGAATAGCGACGCAACGCCGGAAGGTCGGAAAAGTCGACTTGCTTGAACGGCGCGTTGATCGACTCGAGCGGCGCGGGTTGCCTTGGGCCACCCTTGGCGAGCGCAACGGCCGCGGCGGCGATGGCGGCGATCGGAACGGCGGCTTGCGAAGCGGCAAAGGCGCTGAGAGCCACGGGCGGACCTCTTGTACGTGATGAATTAGTTATCTTGCCGGCGCTGATGATAGCCGACTTGCCACCCGAATCCACCCGTATCTTCTGTTATCCGAAATATTATGCGCGCCAGGTTGGCGCGCGGCGCTCAGATAAATAGGGAAATGATGCCGCCCAGCGTAATGCCCGCCGCGATCCACCGCCCAAGCGTATAGGTGTGGTTCGGGTCGGCGGGCGCGTCGGGCCGCTCGAGTCCCAGCGCGCCATAAACGAGCGACTTCACGGGTTGCGCTTCGGCGGGCGTCGTTGTCCCGTCGGTCGCGCTGGTCGCGTCGCTCGCATCGTTCGTGTCGGCTGCATCGCTCGCGGAATCGTCGCTGTCCGCGGTATCGTCAGTGGATGCGGCCGCATAGCCTTGCGGCGAAATCTGCACGGCATCGTCCTGCGACGTAGACGGCGCGACGTTCGTCGAAGCGTCGCTCGACTGCGTGTCATCCTGCTCTGCCTGGTTTGACGCGGCACCCGCACCGAGCGTGCTCGTGCTGGCGTTGCTGTTGGCGAACTGCGTCGCCGCCCCGATTTGCATGGTCGACTCCTTTCGACTTCCTTATGCCCACAATAATCGCAGGTCCGGTTGCTGAAACGACTCACGAATAACGCGGAAAAATTCGCGATATTCCGCGGCCATTTACGTGGCGCACCCTGCGACAATATCGATATCCGTAACGTCGTGCGCGCATTGGCGCGCGACGGCTGCGTGACCCTACCACCCGCAAGAAGAAGTACGTCTCGACGCCGCATGTGGATGAAGTCTCTGCGCCTCACCAATCCCGCAACGTTCGCGAAGAGGCGAGCTTGAAGCGCCCGTCACGCCGCGAGATATTCGAGGCGCTTTATCGCACGCACTATCTGCAAGTCCATACGCGCCTGCCCGACGCGCTCGAGCGCGACCAAAACGACGACTATGCGCAAAGCGGCGCACAGATCGCCTGGGAGATCTGGCAGGCCGCGCACTCGCACGCCATCGAGCTCGCGGCGCAGCAATGCGAGATTCGCCAGCATCAGCACATTCATCAGGATCACAAAGCAATCTGCCGGATTTGCGCGTGCGATATTCGCGCTCTGCAGGCGGATGCAGAGCGCGACGAGGATGTGACGTAAGGACTGCGCTGCTTGTCGCTTAGACAGGCGTCGATCCGACGAGGCGCAAGCGGTTTGCGGAACGCTTTGGGTCGAGGGCGCGCGTGACTTCGGCGAGCGTGTCGCGCATGGTTTCGCGCACAGTGCCCGAAAGTTCGCCCAATGCCGCTGCGGCGCGGCCTCGCGTGGTGGAGGCGGGAGGCGGCGCGTCAGCTTCCGCCTGGCGGTTCGCACGTGCTGCGCGCGTCATGCCGGCGCGCGCGGGCGGCATGCAAATGCAGCACGCCGTGGGCTTGTGTGCGTCGCGCACATGGCGCACGAAGCGGCCGGAGCATACGGTGCAGCTCGACAGTGTGAGCAGGCCGCCTTCGAAAAAGCGCAGCAGCGTCCACGCCCGCGTGAAGCTCAGCACGCGCTCGGTTTCGGCGCTTTCGCAGTGTTCGAGATAAAGACGGTACGCACGCGTGAGCGCGTCGAGCCGGCTGCATTTCGCTCTGTCCGTAAGGAACAGGTAGATGTTGTAGAAGAGCGACGCGTGAATGTTCGGCAGCCAGGTGAAATACCAGTCCGCCGAAAACGGCAACATACCCTTGGGGGGGGAAGCGTTCTTGAGTTCCCGATAAAGCCTGATCAAACGATTGCGCGAAAGCGTCAGCTCTTTTTCGAGCACAGGCATGCGTGCGCCCAGCTGGATCAGCTCGATTGCGCGCAGGACTTCGCGCGCTTCCTCGGTCACACTGCCTTTGTACATGACGTGGTACTCCCAGGGGCAGCCTATGGCTGCCGCGATGGCCAGGCGAATGCCTGAATTCACGGGCGATTATAAAAGCGCGACAAAGAGCGTCAAGAATAATATTTGGAAAGAACTTGAAGGATCTATAAAGAAAATGCGCCGCGCAGCCGATATTCAGGAACGGATTGAAATGAGAAATAACCGGCCAATACCACTGGAATTACCTGTTGTGTGTAAATGGAAAGGTCCGGTAAGAATATAAGTCAAATCCGGCGCTAAATATCGGTGCGCAATGCACGGTGAATCGGAAAGAATTATTACGGCGTTTTGCGCTTTTACCTTTTCAGGCACATCTGCCGGTAAACTGCGGCCTTTCCGAACGCATGCGACGCGCGACGTTGCAGCGGCCCGCTCGAACGGCGGGTTCCCTACATAAGCTGCCAATCGATGAATTTGCCTTTCTCCGCCTACACTTCTTCGTTCGCGCAGGCGCGTAAGCGTTTGCCTGTGGCCGCGACCGGCAACTTCAACCGCAGGGGCGGCGCTGCGCTTGCCAATCCGCCGCGCCGCGCGCTACTCAAGGGCACGGTGAGCCTGCTGGCGCTGAGCGGTTGCGCAAGCACGTTGCTGAGTGCGTGTGGCGGCGAATACACGGGAGGCGACGGCGCGCAGGATGCGCCGACGCCCGTCATCGGTTCCGTCGCGAACTTCCGCGATCTGGGTGGCGCTGCGCCCGGCTATTCGACGAGTGACGGCGCGCACGTGCGCCGCGCTCTTGTCTACCGCTCGGACGCGCTCACGCCGAATGCAGCCGATGCGGCGACGCTCGAGCGCATGGCGTTTTCCAACGTCTACGATCTGCGCACGCCTGCGGAAATCGACGCGACGCCCGACATGACGCCTGGCACGGCCGGCTACCTCGCGCTCAATGTGCTGGGCACGCTCGAACCGCCGTCGTTCGCGGGCATGCTGGCCGGCGAACTGGACGCAGCGATGCAAATGCGCTGGCGCACGCTCGTGACAGGCCGCATGCAATGTTCGATCTACGGCGCGCTGCTGGAACATATTGCCGATGCGCCGGGGCCGGTGCTGATCACGGGCGGGACAGGGGTGGATGTGGTGGGCTGGGCGTGCGCGCTGTTGCTGCTGATCGCAAACGTGCCGCTCGAAATCATCGTGAAGGATTTCATGCTGACCGATGCGTGGCGCTCAACGGGCGTCGATTCGGTCAACGCGGCGCCGCCCGTGCAGGCCAGCTATCTGCAGACCGCGTTCGACGCGGTGCAGGCAGGCTACGGGGACCTCAACCGCTATCTCACCGTGGGCCTTGGCCTTGCGTCCGAGACGGTGGATCGTTTGCGCGGCCGGCTCGTGGTATGAGCGGCGCGCGCAGCGACAACCACACAGGCGATCAACGGCAATAAAAAACTTACGCTGCGGCCCTTGCATCGGCCGGTAGCGCGATGCGCACGCGCAACCCGCCTTCGGGGTGATTGGACAACTCGCAGCGGCCACCCTGATTGCGCGTGAGGCGCGTCACGATGGCGAGCCCGAGCCCGCAATGGCCTTCGCCGCCGCGCGCTTCGTCAAGGCGTACGAAAGGTTTGAGCGCCGCGGCCACGCGCTCGGGTGGAATGCCTGGGCCATGATCGCGCACTTCGACGATCCACTGCGTGCCTTCGCGGCGCGTAGCGATTTCCACAGGCGGCACGCCATGTTCGAGCGCATTGTCTACGAGATTCGACACGAGCCGGTCGAGCAGCGTGCGCGGCAGCCGAAACGCCGAACCCGCACGCAGATCGAGCCGGAAGAGTGCATCGTCGTCGTCGCCGGCATCGGAAAAGAACTGCTCGCGCAACAGCGCGTCGACTTCCACCTCGGGACCCGATTCGGGCCGCTGCCGCGCGAATTCCAGAAACTGCTGGACGATATCGTTCAGCGAATCGACTTCGCGGATGAGCTGTTCGCGTTCGCGCTCGGAACCCATCATGCTCGCACGCAGCTTCAGGCGCGTGAGCGGCGACTTGAGATCGTGCGCGACGCCCGCGAGCATGACGGCCTGATCGTCGTCCGCTTCGTTGAGCTGCTTCATCATGCCGTTGAACGAGCCAATCAGCTCACGCAATTCGCGCGGCCCGTGCTGTTTGACGGGCGCGGGACGATGGCCGGTGCCGAACGCGCGCGCGGCCTGGGCCACGAGCGAAAGCGGCCGCTGCATTTGCCACATGGCGAGCAGCGCGAGCAGCAGCGAGATGGCAAGCATGGAACCGAACAGCGGCAGCAGGTTGTGTGCCGGCGGCAGATCGACGGGCGCGACGATCCATGTGGGTTGACCCGCGAAACGCACCCACAGGGCTTCGCGATGGCGCAGGTCGGCGAGAATCTCGGTGCCGGGCGGCAGGTCGCGCAGGAGTTGCTTGCGCAAGTCGGCGAGCGGCTCGCGCTTCGGCACTTCGAGGCGCACGTCGGCAGGCATGTTCCAGGTGGGCACGAGATGCACGCGCAGCGCCGGCGCGAGGTCCATCTCGTTGGGGGGCGCGCTGGGTGCCGCGCCTGCCGCCGTGCCTGGTACGGCACCTGTTGCGGCGTGCAGCATGAGCAGCAGGCCGCGCTCGAACCCTTCCACTTCATGGCGGCGCGGCTGCGGCGCGAACACGACGAACCAGCATGCCTGAATGGCGAACAGCAGCAGCGCAGACATCAGCGCCATGCGCCCGAACAGCGTATTCAACGGATTGTTCATGCGATTACGCGTTCGTGCTGCGACCGCCCTGGGGCTCATCGTCTGCTGTGTGGCCTTCAATGCCGACGTCGCCCTGCGGCACGAATACATAGCCCTTGCCGCGCAAGGTCTGCACGTAGCGGGGCTGCGCAGGATTGTCTTCGATCACGCGGCGCAAGCGCCATACCGGCACGTCGAGACTGCGCTCGTGAAATTCGAGGCCGTCTGCGTGCAGCAGATCGTGAATCAGCACGCGCGAGAGTACGCGATAAGGATGCTCGGTGAAAATCTTCAGGAGCACGAACTCACTGCTGCGCAACGGCACACGCTTGCCGTCACGCTCGAGCGTGCGCTCCGTGAAATCGAGCTCGAAAGCGCCGAAGCGGTAGCGCTCGCGCACCACGGGGGCGCCTGTGGGTCCGTTCCCGCGCCTGCGCAGCACGGTCTGGATACGCAGCAGCAATTCCTCGGGATCGAAAGGCTTGGCGACGTAGTCGTCTGCGCCCAGCGTGAGACCGGCGATGCGGTCGCCCACCGCGCCACGCGCGGAAGCGAAGATCACCGGCGTGTCGTCGCCTTGCGCGCGCAGCGCGGCGAGGGCGCGCAGGCCGTCGGTGCGGGGCATCATGACGTCGAGCACGACGACCGATGGCCGCTCGCGTTCCAGCCGCATGCCGAGATGCGTGCCGTCGTGGAGCACCGAGGCTTCGAAACCGTTGGCTCGAAGAAAGCCGGAGAGGAGATCGCGCACGACCGGATCGTCGTCGACGATGAGAACGTGTGGACTCATCGCCTCATTTTATTTGATATCGACAACCGGCAGAACAGCGCGCGACCGCAGATTTCTTGCCGTAGCTTACATGGCCCCTTACTTCAGGGCGACGGTGCCTTGCTCGATGGACGTTTGCGTAGCGTGCGCGGTTTGCGTCGATGCAACCGATGCGCAGTTCAGTGCGTTCGCGCCCTGCTGCGAGCCTTGTTGTGCGCCTTGTTCTGCGCTCGCCAGGTCCGCCGGCTTTTCGGCGGCGACGCTGGCCGCCGGGCTCGCGCTCTGAACGGGCGGCGCGTCGATGGACGCCATGCCTGCCGCTTTCGCAAATGCCGAGTTCGCGCCTGCCATCTTCGCGGTCAACGGAGAGACGTCGCCGGACGGCGCGGCATCCTTCGGCGGCAGGTGATGGGCATGCGCTTGCGCGAGTCGCGTCTGGCGTGCGTCGGCGGCCACGCCGCTCGGCATCTTTTGCAGGTGCAGCGATGCGTCGGTTTCGGCAGAGGCGACCTTCGCGCCGGTTTTCTTCACACCTTTCGTCGTATCCGCGGACGGCGCAGCCGCTGCGTTATTGTCCTTGGGCGTCGGCTGGATGCCATGCATTTCGAGCACGGCGTCCTGTGCGGAGGGCGCGAGATTCTGGTTGACGACACCTTCCTTCACGCGCTGCACGGCAGCCTGCTTGCCATGCTTGAGATCGCCTTCGAGTTCGGCGATACGGCGGTCGTACCAGTCCGTCACGCACGCCTTGTCCTTGCAGTTGTGCTGGCGCCATTGCCACTGGCTCACGCGGTCGGCTTCGAGCGCGGTCGTGTCGGTGGTCGTGTCGAGCGCGCTGTGATAGAGCGCGGCCAGTTTGTCGTCGAGCGCGGAGAGCGTCGGATCGTTGCACACGAGGCGCTCCGACGCCGACGCGTTGTGCGGGCAGTGAAAGCTTGCAGCGTGCGCGAACGGCGAGCCAGCGAGCGACGCGAACAGCGCGATCGCAGCAGCGTTCAGGCCGCGCTTGAAGAAGGGGGCGCGACGGATTTTCGGTTCTCGGTTCATGGCAGCCATGATGATGTTGAAATAACAGGGGAAAAACGGGAGCAGCGTGTGGTTCGTCCGGCGTCGCAAAGCGCGGCGCGGCAGTGAGAACCGCAGTGAGAACGATAGCGCGGCGGTGAACGTGCAATGTCTCACTCAGCGGGGAGAATGCAGGAGCGCTTACGAAACATTACATGCGTGGTGACGCGCAATAGTCGCCGTAGGTCGCCGACCGCTTGCAGCGCGCGCGTTTGCGCTGCGAACGTGCGAACGATCGCCGTTCAACTCCTTACCGAGCGGGAGGTTTTTGAAGAAGTGGGAAGTGGCATTCAACATTGACCGATGTCCCGGCCATCGCACGTAGTGCATTGCACCGATCATGCGTGTCGAGTCCTGCCGGGAACGTGTTTCGTTTCGCGCAGCCCAACCACGCATCGGGTATCCGCTCCCATGCCACATGAAATCGTGTCATACGTCAGCCGTGCGAGCGCGCGCACGGTGAAACTCGGCGCCGCATGCGCCGCGGCGCTCGCGCTCAACGGCTGCGCATGGACGCTCATTACCGCGGCCGATGCGACTGGCTCCGTGATTCAGGCGGGCTACGCGGTCGCCTCGAATTACTCCTCGCCTAAATTCGTGACGGGTCGGCCAGTCAATCTCAGCTCGATCTGCATCGAAAATAATCCCATGGTCACGTCGGGCGATTTCGTGCCGTCGTTGCAGCTCGTGCTCTCGCAGCGCGGCGTGACATCGGACGTCTATGGCGCCGGAACCGAGCCGGTGAGTTGCGAAGGGCGTCTCGTGTATAACGCATCGATCGAATTCGGCAAGCCGACTTTCAGCGACGAAAGCCGGGCCTATCTTTCGACGATCAATCTGACGATCTTCATGCACAACCATATTGCCGTTACCGCGCGTTACGAAGTGCGCGGCCTCGGTACCGACCGCTATTCGAGTGCGGCGGTGAAGCTCAAGGGCCTGGTAGACAGCATGGTGGTCGATCAGACGCAATTGGGCAATTCGTTCCAGTCCGCTTCCAGCGACCAGTAAAACTGGCGCCCCGCGACTCGCGCGGGAAAGGATTGGTAAGGCTGCGGGCCTGTACCGGCTCGATCTCGTCCCTTACGATTTACGCATGGCAAATAATATCTTTCTCGTCGACGACGATCCGGTCGTGCGCGACGTCACGGCCGAATATCTGCAGATGCGTGGCTTTACCGTCACGACGCTGCCTTCCGTGCGCGCGATGCAGGAGCGGCTGCGTTCCGAGCGCCCGCAGGTTGTCGTGCTCGATATCATGATGCCGGAGGTGGATGGCATCAGTGCGCTGCGCGCGTTGCGCGAGAGCGGCGACGACTTGCCGGTCATCATGCTGACCGCGCGCAATGAAGTGATCGACCGCGTGCTGGGCCTTGAATTCGGCGCCGACGACTATGTGGGCAAGCCGTTCGATCCGGGCGAGCTTGTCGCGCGCATTCGTTCTGTCATGCGCCGGCGCAGTATTTCGAACCTCACGGGCGCGCCGGAAAGCCGCGAATCGTTTCGCTTTGGGCCTTTTGAACTCGATTTCCGTTCGCGGGAGTTGTATCGCGATGAAGTCCGCATGCCGTTGCGGTCTAGCGAATTCGCTTTTCTCAAGCTATTCGTCAATCACTCGATGACGATTCTTTCGCGCGAGCGCATTATCGAAATCGTGTATGGGGAGGCGGGGCGGTATCGGAACCGCAGTCTCGATGTCGCGATCTGGCGCTTGCGGCGGCTCATTGAAACCGATCCTTCGGAGCCGCGGTATCTTCAGACGGTTTGGGGGCACGGGTATGTGTTCGTGCCGGATGGCGAGGTTGGTTTCGCCGAGCGCTTTGGCGAGCATGCTCGGGCGCATGTGGGTGATGCCGGCGGTGAATACGCCGATGAGTTCGAAGGTGAGTTGTCTGATGGTGAGGAGGACTGATCGTCTTTGGGATTGGGTTGAAACCGTTGGCCTTTCCTTGAATTTGCGTCGGTCTGCCAGCGTTGCCCCGCAAAGGGGCAACGCATGCATGCCGACGTGAACACAAGGCAAGGCCAAAGCAGCCAAAGTCCCCACCAAACACCAGCAAAAAAAACCTCAAAACGTAAGCACGCTCAAGAACATCCGCTGCAACCACCCGACGGTAGTCGCATCATTAAGCAACCCATGCCCAAGCTGTTCGATCCGGGCATTGGCGATCTTCCCAGATTCAACATAGTTATCGGCCTCCACGTCATTCGGATTGACGATCCCGGAAAGCCGCAAGCGCTGATGCTCACCGCTCATCGCGATGATCTTCTCCCCCGAGACCACTAGATTGCCCGTAGGCGTCTTGCTGATGACCGTGACGGCCAGCGTGCCCGTCATATCGCTGGAAAGCGAGTGGTTGCCGCTGCCGTTGAACGAGGTCGAAGCCGAGCCGATATTGAACAGCCGCGCGAGCCGTGCCGCCGCGCCGGTCGACTGGTCGGCGGCCGTAGCCGTGATGTTGCTGTCGCGCTTCGCAGCGGCGCTCGCGACATCGTTGCCGCTATAGGTTTCGGAAAGCCGGATCGTGAGCACGTCGCCGATTCGCTGCGCACGAGGGGTTTCGTACAGCGAGATGGCCGTGCCCGACTGATAGATCGCGCCGCTCGTGTTGACGTTCAGCAGCGGTTCCGCGAGCGGCGGCGTCATGGGCGTGTTGACGATCGACTCCTGCGTCGCGCAGCCGGCGAGTGCAGTGGCGATCGATGCGCATAGCAACACGTGCGGCAGGCCTTTCGAACGAGTCGTCCGGCGCGCGCTGGATAGTGAGGATTCCGATTGAACGAATGACATGGCGGGGAAGGAGGCGAGAATGAATTGTCGGATATGGCGATATCAACGGATTCGTTGAGTTCGTTCGGGCGACCGGTCGGCGCGCGCCATTTCAGCCTTCGTCGAACTGGCTGAGCTTGAGCGTCTTCTCGCTGCCTTTGCCACGCACCGTAGCGGGCTTGAGCAGATACGTGAGCGTCGCGCGGTGGCTGTCCGGCAGCAGGCAGATGGTGATCGTGCTCGACGCGTTCTCCCATACGAGCAGCGGCAGAGACGGCGCGCCGAGCACGCGTGGCGCGCCGTAGCGCGACGCGAGCAGATCGCGCAGATCGAACGCTGTCGTCGAGTCCACGACGAACGACATTTCATAAAGACGCAGCGGATCGCCCGCCGAAGCGTGCGCGAAGCGCAGGATATGGTCGACCGCGGGCACGCCGTCCACCACGGCACGCGAGGGCGTCCAGCCTTGCGACGTGTGGTGCGCCCACCGGCAAGCCACCGTGAGGCTCGTGTAACTCTTGATCATCATGCCGATGTCGCTGCCCGCGATATCGGTTTCGCAAAGCAGTTCGCTCTCGTGCGGCGTAGCGCGCACCATGTCCGTTTGGCGCAGCGCGCTCAGCGGCGTACCGAGCGTAATGCCGCGAAACGCAAAGGGCGAGTCGTCCTGCACCAGAACGCGCTGGCGGGCGGCCGATGCGCCTGGCGCGGGCCGCCGCTTTTTGGCTGGCGACGCCGATGGCTTGGCGGCGCTTGCCGCTTGCGCCGCGCTTGCGGCATTGACTGCGCTCGCTGCGCTCGTTGGGTTCGCCGGCGCGGGGGCCTTCGGCGCGACATACGTTTGCACGCGCCCTTCGAAGTGCGTGTCCGCCTGCGCGGACGAGAGCGGCGCGGCCAGGTATGTCGCGCTCAAAACGAAAGCGATCAATGACGCCCGTTTCATCGGCTGGACCTCGATCAGTCGACCGCCGCCGCGCACGCGTCGAACGGCACGGCTGCGGGGTGACCGACCAGCGGCACGATCTTCAGCGTGGCCGATGCAACCCGGCATGGAAAGGCCACCACGGCACAGCCGTCGAGCGGCAGAGCGAGGCAGGCGATGGCAATGGCCGACGCGGCGCGGACCAGATGCGTCGACAACCGTGGTGTCGGGCACATGGGCGAGCGCTGCGTCGACGGCTTCCGTGACAACGAAGTGGTCATGCCGACGTATTGATGGTGTGGCCGAGCGGGCCGACCGGCGCGGCCGGATGGACGGTTTCCTGCTGCGGAAAGGGGTTGCCGGCGGTGCTTCCCGTGCTGGAATTTTTGCTGCTGCGGTTTTCGCCCGGCGACGTCAACGACGACAAGTGCGCGAAACTGCTCGAACCGATAGGGCTGGTCATGAAGGGCCTCCTTGGCGCAATGGAACAAAAAGAAGGGGCGCGCCGAGAAGGGGGAAGCGCGCCCCGCCTTACGCCGATCGGGGGGCAATCGGCGAGCGGCGAGGCAAATCTTCGCTTCCAGAGCGCTTGCATGAAGCACGAATCAGCGCGGCCTTTGGCCAATCGCTTACGAGTCCTTCCAGGGGTATACGACGGTGCAAGATTGCGCGGCGAGGGGCCGCCGCAGGGGCGATCAACGCATAGGGTTTGGCCCCAGTAACGCAGCGCGCCGACGCGCTCGCGAACCCACCGGTTTTGGGTGGGCCCGCCCACTCCGGTCAGCGCTACTTTTGCGTGTCGTTGCGCGTGTGCCCGGCGCCCAGGGCGCGGTATGGGGGCTGCCGCGCGGTCTGAAGTGTAGTATTCGAGAGGTCGATGTCCATGCCGTGGAGCTTCATGAGGCACGAGTCCAGCATGTCGGAAAGTCTGGCCAATGCACCGGAGGGTTCGGGCGCCGCAACGCTCAAACCGCTCGTTAGCAGCAAGCTCGCGGTGCCGCGCAGCAACCGGCGCACGCTCGCGCGCGAGGCGCTGATCGCCCGCATGCTCGCCGAGCGCAAGCGCCGCTGTTTCGTACTGCAAAGTCCGGCTGGCTACGGCAAGACCACAACGCTCGCGGCGTGGTGCCGCGCGCTCGCGCCGCTCGGCTATGACGTCGCGTGGCTCTCGCTCGACGAGGACGACAACGATCCCGGCGTCTGGCTCGACTATCTGCTTTCCAGCGTCGCGCGCGTCGATCCCGCGATCTCGCGCGAAGCCACGCTGCTCGAATCCTTTGGCATGGACCAGGACGGCGTGGAGCGCACCGTCATCGCGCTCGTGCGCGGCGTGGTGAGCCACCGGCGCGAACTCGTGATCGCGCTCGACGATCTCCACCACCTCACCGACCCGCGCATCCTCGAAGCGCTGCAATGGCTGCTCGACTATGCGCCCGCGAACCTGCATCTCGCGTTGGCGTCGCGCGGACCAATTCCGCTTTCGCTCGACCGTCTGCGTGGGCAGGACATGACGCTCGAACTCGCCATGGGCGACCTGCGCCTTTCCGCAGACGAAGCTGAGGGCTTTCTCAAGGCGCAGCTGGGCGATGTCGATGCGGCGAGCGCCCGGCGTCTGAACGAGCTGACCGACGGCTGGGTGTCGGGTCTGCAACTCTTTTCGCTGAGCCTGAAAAAGAAGCGCCGTGCGCCGACTGCGGGCGCCATCGATCTGGCCATTCAGGAGCAGGTGCGCGACGCCCGCACGTTTGCGCTGTTCTTCGAGCGCGAAGTGCTCTCGAAGCTCGCGCCCGCCGAACTCGACCTGCTTACGCGCGCCGCGGCCTGCGACCGCTTCTGCGCGTCGCTGTGCACGGCGCTCCTCGCGCGCGACGTGCCCGACCAGCCCGGCACGCTTTCGCTGCTCGAACGGCTCGAAAGCGACAATCTCTTCATCACGCCGCTCAACCAGACGGGGCATGAAACCTGGTATCGCCTGCATCCGCTGCTGCAGCAGACCTTGCTCGATCGATTCGAGAGCTGGAGCGGCGGGGCGCAGCGCGACGTGCACGCATGCGCTTGGCAGTGGTTCCTCGAGCACGGGCACCTGGGCGAGGCGGTCCACCACGTGCTCAAGGCGGGTGAGGCCGCGCGGGCGGCGGCGTTGATCGAGCAATTCGCGCAGTCGCTGTTCTTGCGCGGGCAGATGCGCGCGCTGGCCGCGCTCGTGCGCCAGTTGCCGCTCGCGCAGGTGCAGTCGAGCCTGACGCTGCGCATCTGGATGGCGCGGCAGCAATTATTCCACCTCGAATTGCAGGCTTGCGCCGCGAGTCTCGACGCGCTCGACGCCGACCTGCCCGCCAACGCCGCAGCGGATCGCTTCACGGTGCTGGTGCTGCGCGCCGCGCTGGCCATTCAGCGCGACGACGCCGGCGCGGCCATCGCGCTGCTGCCGCAACTGCTCGCGCCGCCCCCCACGGCGGACAAGGTGACGCTCGCTGGGCGCAACAATGTCGTTTCGTGGATCTACATGCAGCGCGGCGAGTACGAAGCGGCCCGCAATGTTCAACTCACGGCATTCGGCGATGGCGCGAGCGCCGATGCGCCGCTGCTCGGCACGGCGGCGGGCGCGCTCATGGGGCGCTGCTTCGTGGGGCTGAGCCACGCGATGGAAGGCCAGATGAACCAGGCCGAACGCATCTACCGGGCGGTGCTGCGCGAGGCCGAGCGCCATGGCCGCGCCGCCAACCAGGCGGCTTGCGTGGCGGCGGCGCTGCTGAGCGAAGTGCTCTACGAACAGAACCAGAACGAGGAAGCGCGCGAATTGCTGGAGCGGCGGGTCGACGTGCTGGAGCGCGTTGCGGTATCGGACGTTGTGCTGCGCGGCATGCTCGTGCTTTCTGGCGCGCGCTGGGCGGCGGGCCACCGGCTCGATGCATTCGCATGGCTGGAACGGCTCGAGGAAATCGGCGCGGCCTCGGGCTTGCCGCGCATGCTCGGTGTGAGTCTCGCCACGCAGGTGTTCCGCCGACTCGCGCTCGGCGAAGTAAGCGCGGCGCAGGCTTGCCTCGAACGGCTGCAGGCGCTCGAGGCCGACGCGGATTCCGGCCGCGAGCGGCGTGACGGCGAATCTACGTTCGACGGGCTGCGCTTCGCGGCGCGCGCGGCCGCCGTGCGCTATCTCATCGCAACCGGCGACCTCGAACAGGCCGCCCTGCGGCTCGACGCGCTCGTGGCCTGGTGCGAGGTGCACGGGCGCTTCGGCCTCGTGGCCCCGCTGCGGCTGCAGCGCGCCGTGGTGGACCGGCGGCTAGGACGCGCCGCGCCGGCGCGCGCGAACGTGCTCGAGGCGCTGCGCCTCGGGCATCGACTGGGGCTTCTGCGCAGCCTGCTCGATGCCGATGCGTCGGCGCTCGATCTGATCGCCGAAGTCGCGCGCGAGGCGCCGCTCGATCCGGTGCTGGCGTTCTACGTCGAGCGCTTGCAGGCCGCGCAGCCGCCGCAGACGGCGCTTCGGGAATCGGCCGCGGAAAACGGCAACGCCGCGGCGCGTCGGCGCGCGACGCCGCCCGGCATCAAGGCGCTGAGCGAGCGCGAAATGGACGTGGTCAAGCTGCTGGCCGAAGCGCTCAGCACGAAGAAAATCGCGCGTACGCTGGGCCTTTCACCCGAGACGGTGAAGTGGCATCTCACCAATATCTACGGCAAGCTCGGCGTGAGCGGGCGCGACGAGGCCGTGGAGCGGATGCGCGACCTCGATCCGGCTGGCTGAGCACGCCCTTGCGTACGTCCACGAGCACGGCACGCACTTCATTCATTCGGCATGCTGACGATCCCAGTCATAGGGCGCGGGCTGTCCTTCAATAAGTCAGTATGACTCCCGTGAGGTAGAGGCTGGCCTGCCGCGCGGCATCAAACGCGGGTTAGCATGTCTGCCAGAGCCGCACGGTGCGGACAGGGCCGCACCCGGCGATTTCCGACACGGAGGCCAG